>WFTD01000067.1 GCA_015485755.1 Patescibacteria group bacterium
ATATAGTAGTGAGTATATAAAAGTAGTGATAATTATCCCCAGTTCTGTGTTAGTAGCGTTGCAGTCATAAGACAAGACACAAGCAAAAAATATTTCTTTTATTCTTTTTTATTTTTGTTTCTAGATTCCGGATATTGCTCGCTCCGCTTGCAATTCCGGAATGACAACGAATATAGATTGGGGATATTCTGACAAGTCGGAATTTCGGAATGACAATCACAACTTCTACCATTTACCATCTACTATCTACTAACTACTAACTACTAATTAAATTTATGCCCACTATAAATCAATTAATTCGCAAACCAAGAAAAAGCAAAAAAACAAAGTCCAAAACTCCGGCCCTGCAGACCGTATTTAATGTACTTAAGCGCAAGCGTCGGACCCTTCCCAAGGGAGCTCCGTTTAAACGCGGTGTATGTTTGAAAGTGACGACCATGACGCCAAAAAAGCCAAACTCAGCTTTGCGTAAGATTGCCAGAGTCAGGCTTTCCAACGGCCAGGAAGTAACTGCTTATATCCCAGGTGAAGGGCATAATTTGCAGGAGCACTCAGTAGTACTAGTGCGCGGCGGCAGAGTCAAGGACCTTCCAGGTGTAAGATACCATATTGTGCGCGGCGTTTATGATACCCAAGGAGTTGAAGGCAGGAAACAGTCAAGATCACTTTATGGTACCAAGAAAGAAAAAGCGAAGAGCAGTTAATATAGTGTAGAGACCCAGCACATAGTTTTGACTTGAAAAAAAGCAGTATGGATAAGATGCAAGTTAAAATGATAATTAAAGCATTTTTTGAAAAGTTAACCAGCTAGTCAGGCAAAGCCACTTTTAGTTGAGCTTTAGGTCAAAACTATGTGCTGGGCTAGATTCTAACTTCTAAATTCTAAATTCTAAAAATATGCGTGGAAAAAGAGCACCAAAAAGGCAAATAGCGCCAGATCCAAAATACAATTCAGTAATGGTTGCCAAGTTTATCAACCATGTAATGCGGGATGGCAAAAAAACTTTGGCAAGGCGGATTGTGTACAAATGCTTTGATATTTTAGCAGAAAAGACCAAGCAAAAACCATTGGAAGTGTTTGAAAAAGCTGTTCGCAATGTAGCGCCAGTGGTTGAGGTAAAGGGACGCCGCATTGGCGGAGCCAATTATCAAGTGCCAGTGCCAGTAACTGGCGACCGTAAATATTTTTTGGCTTATCGCTGGATTATTGAAGCGGCGCGCAATCGCAAAGGCAAACCAATGTCAGAGAAATTGGCTGATGAGATGTTGGCGGCTCTTAACAATGAAGGTGATGCTATCAAGAAGAAGCAGGATGTTCAGCGTATGGCTGAAGCTAACCGCGCTTTTGCCCATTTTGCCAATTACGGGAGGAGATAATTGGAATCTAGAATCTAGTATATAGAATATAGAATGGAGGAAAATAAGAAAATAAAATCATTTACAGATCTTGATGTATGGAAGAAGTCGCATAAATTGGTTTTGACAATATATAAGATAATAAAAAAGTTTCCTGATCAGGAACAGTTTGTTTTGAGCAATCAGATGACAAGAGCAGCAATTTCTATAACTTCTAATATTGCCGAAGGGTTTAGTAGAGATTCCTATAAAGATAAAATCAGATTTTATTATATGGCTAGAGGATCATTAACGGAGTTGCAGAATCAGCTATTAATAGCTAAAGATTTATTCTATATAACAACTAAGAGATTTAAGGAAATAGCAGATCAGACAATAGAGGTACATAAGCTAATTAATGGGATTATTAAAAAGTCTAAATCTAAATTCTAACTTCTAAGTTCTAAATTCTAACTTCTAAATTTATGTCCAGAGAATTTTCTTTAGAAAAAACAAGAAATATCGGCATTATCGCCCATATTGACGCAGGCAAAACTACTGTGACAGAGCGCATTTTGTTTTATACCGGCAAAAAGCACAAAATTGGTGAAGTGCATGAAGGTGAAGCAGAAATGGATTGGATGGAACAGGAGAGGGAAAGGGGTATTACTATTACTTCGGCTGCTACTACTTGCTTTTGGAAGGATTGCCGCATCAATATTATTGATACGCCGGGACACGTTGACTTTACCGCTGAGGTTGAGCGCAGTTTGCGCGTGCTTGATGGCGGCGTGGTGGTATTTGACGGCGTGGCCGGGGTTGAATCCCAATCAGAAACGGTTTGGCGCCAGGCTGACAAATATCATGTGCCCCGCATTGCTTTTATAAACAAAATGGATAGAATGGGCGCTGATTTTTATTATGATTTAAAGACTATCCATGAGCGCTTGACCAAAAATGCTTATCCTATTCAGTTGCCAATTGGCGCAGCTGAGACTTTTGAGGGAATTATTGATTTGCTTGAGCGCAGGGCTTATTATTACCGCGATGATTTGGGCACAAAAATTGAAGAAGGAGAGATACCGGCTGATATGCAGGACAAAGTGGAAGAATACCGCAATAGGTTGGTAGAGGCGATTGTTGAAAATGATGAGGAATTGATGAACGCTTACCTTGAAGGCAAAGAGATTGCAGTAGATGACTTGAAAAAGGTTTTGCGCCAAGCAGTAATCAATTACAAAATTATTCCGGTATTGTGCGGATCAGCTTTGAAAAACAAAGGAGTTCAGTTATTGCTTGATGCAGTGGTTGAATATTTACCCTCGCCAATTGATATTGATCCGCCAGTGGGGCACGATCCTCATGATGAAAGCAAAGAGATTCCATTGCAAGTAGCCGATGATAAGCCGATGGTTGGTTTGGCTTTTAAGATTGCAGCTGATCCATATGTGGGCAAATTGACTTTTTTCCGTGTTTATACTGGAACTTTGAAGTCAGGCAGTTATGTTCTCAACAATACTACTGGCGATAAAGAAAGGGTAAGCAGATTGGTGCGAATGCACGCCAATCACCGGGAAGAAATTGATGAGGTTCATGCTGGTGATATTGCCGCTATTGTCGGCTTGAAAAAGACCGCAACCGGCGACACTTTGTCTGATCCTAATTTTCCCGTGCGGCTGGAGTCAATTGATTTTCCTGAGCCGGTTATTTCTATTGCAG
>WFTD01000068.1 GCA_015485755.1 Patescibacteria group bacterium
AAATAAAATTGCTTAATTTTTAAAATAATTCTACACCAAAAATAAAAAATACCGCTAAAAAGCGGTAATAGCCCCTAAAAACCTATAAAAAATCTATTTTTTCAGCAAAATGCCGCCCCAAAAGAAATCATTTGTCAGCTCTTTTGTTAGCACAATTCCTTTTTGACTTCGTCCAATTTTATCCTGTAACTTATCTACAGTTGTAAATTGCCAATCTGCTGGCAATGACAAAGTATGCTCTATTTGAGCTGGCGCCTGGCCCGACTGTTTTTGCCATAAAATAGTATAAAGAGCAAGCGGCGCTGGACTGGTTATGTCAACTCCCAAAAAACGCAAAGCTCGGTTAAAATAGGCAACTAGCGGATTGTCGCTTTCAACCCTAGCAAATTCTATGCGAAAAGGTAAACGATAAGTCAAACTAACCTCAACTGTCTCCCCTGGCTCAACTTTTACCCAATTGCCAAATACAGTTTTGCCAAATTCATCCGTAATTCTAGTGCCGCTCTGTTCGTGTAAAACTGGATTTTGTTCAACTGCCGCCAAAAAATCATCCTCACTATAACCAGCCGACGGATCACTGAACTTATCTTTGCTGGGCCGATAAAAACCTTGAGCTGATATAAGCTTTGCTCCTTGAGGAACATATACGCGCAGATAATCAATATTAGTATCACCGCCAAACAAATCATTGGGATCGCCCGTGTGCGTTTTTACTATACGTAAATTATTAATAATATTGCCGGCCGCATCAATATCTGTTTGCAAATAAAAAGTCTGCTTGATGAAGCTATCAGTTTTCCCTCCAGCAATATTGGTATCAACAATCGCTAAATAATCTTTATCAGTTGATTTAACTTCACCCGCCCATCCCAATTCTTTCAATTTATCTTCTATATCTGCTTGGCGATGGTATATCTGAATATCTTTCTTTTGCAATGCCTGCCAAAATACGCTTAAAACAGAAATAAACTTATCTGGAGGAAGGTTTTCCAATCGTTCTAATAAAATCGGGGTCAGTTCAGCAATAACTTTTTTGGGCTGATTGTCCTGCTTATCTGGACCGTACTCAACCTCCTGTTGCAGCCAAAACAAAACATTATCAGGTGTCAAAACAATATTGCGGTCTGGCAGTTTTATTTCTCCAATCACTGCCAGCAGTTGCGGCAATAAATTAGAATTGACAGCAATCAAACCGTCCCGCGTTGGCCCGCCCGCTTTTTCATAAAACCACAAAACTTTTTTGGCTGAAGTAGGAAAATCAAAAAACCAGTTAGCATCCTGCAACTGCCAATTGGCATTCATCATGCGCAAAGGTTTGGGCGCGGCCAGTAAAACTTTTAAACTGCCCTGAAAATCATACACGCCGCCCGGCGGAATATTCAGATCTGTCACTTCCCCATTTTTTACATCCAGCTCGGCAACAGTGCCCATAAACCCTCCCGTTGGCCTCAATTCGCTGCTGTTTTGAAAAACAATCAAATATCTTTGCGGTTCGCTCTCACCGCCCAATTGGCGCGCTAAGGCTAACATTTCTTCCAGTTGATCTGTCGCTTTGATAATGGTAGGTAAAAATTTTCTCAAGCTATATAAATCATTTTTAAAATCATCCGGCAATTTATCAAAATCAACCTTTTGCAAGTTGGCATAGGCCAATTCAAATCTATTTTTGCTCATTACAACCCCTTGTTGGAGTAAATAAATTTTATTAAGCAAACTCAAATCAGCAGAATTCTTTATTCCAGCCAAAGCGCCGCTCAAGTCAGCTCCCGCCTGAGCTAAATAACGGGCTGATTCAATCAAGGCCTTTCCTGATTTGAGATATTTGCCCTCTTTTGAAACAACCTCTGCCACCGAAATCAGCAAAGGCGGATAATTATCAAGCAGCTTCACCAGGCCAACCAATCCGCTAGCAGCGCTATTAAAATTCTCTTCAGCTCCACTAAAATCAAACTGACCTAAATTTGACAAAGCCTCCTCTACCTCAGCAAATACAGAGGCAGAAGCGCCTAACACTTGCTTTTTTTGTGTCTGTAATTGTTGGTAAAAAGTAAAAGCCTTAATCGGGACTGTCAAAAGCATTGCCGCAATTACAAACAAAGCTACTGATGTTGCCAATGAATGCCTCTGCCACCAATTTATTTTAACCTGCCGCA
>WFTD01000069.1 GCA_015485755.1 Patescibacteria group bacterium
CAAATATGCTTTGTGCCTGAATTTCTGCCAAAAACACCACAATCACCAACAAAACAAATCTTCTCATCACTAACCTCCTTCTTTATTTTTATATTTAATTATCAAAGAACATTGCGCTACTCTACCACAAACAACTGCCACTTGTCAAGCTCTAAAAAAAATGATATCTTTAAATATTAAAATAAAAAATTAAACCAAAAAAGGAGGTAAAAATGCACATTAAAATAGTAATAGCAATATTGATATATTTTGTGCCATTAACTAATATTTATGGGCAAAAAGTTATTAATAAATCATCTTTTGATGTTGAAATTAAAACCGAATTCATTCCCCAAAATATAACCATCAAACTTATTGACTACTTCAAAGGAGAAGTGCCAGCTGAAGCAGATACCAATGGCCAGGCTTTTATTTATTTCGATAAAGGAAGTGCTACTATCTATTTCCCTATTAAAAAAAATTGGCCATTCCGCGACATATGGAACTTCATCCTCGGACATGAGCTAGGACACTTTTTTATATTTTGTCTGCGTAACAATATTAACTACAACACCACCAAGGTCAACTTTGATCAATTTTTAATTTTCATATTACTTGGAGATGAAGAAAAAATAGCCGACCAAGTCGGCCTGTTCTTTCAGAAAAAATTCCCTCCAATTATAAAAATATCCCCCTTATCCTAGGGGGATTTATTTTAACTTTTGCAAAATTTCATCCAGGGCCTCTTCCCTCTTGTCTCTACTTCTCCAAGTATCCTGAGGATATTTTTCTATAAGCTTATCAATCTTAGCTAAATTTTTTTCTAGCCATAAGAGGGCCTCTTCTTTGTCTTTTACCATATCAATTAAAAAGGCATTACGCGCCAGCTCCTTTAATATACCCACCTTTATTCCGCTCTTAATGCCAAATTTAGCCATAATATCTTTACCGCTAACAATCTCTGCGCTGTGCAAAGTCTGCTCAGCCAGGCCTTTGGCTTTGGCCTCAAGATAAAGCTGTTTGGCCTGATCAAAAAACTCAAGCTGCTGCGGCTCTGTGCCATAAAGGTCAGCCTTCATCACCATTAATAACTTTGGCATCAGCGGCTCTAGGGCTAGGCGCTGGCGTTTAGCCGGGCGCATTTTGTCAAAATTGCGGGCAAACATATGTTTTTCTACCAGCCAAACTACTTTCTCTATAAAATGGCGAGGGAAACGCAAGCGTTTGAGAATTTGTTTCGTTTTTTCTCCACCTACCTTGTCATGATTGTTAAACCTAATCCGATCACCTTCCTTATAGGAAAAAGTGTCTGGTTTTCCCACATCATGAAGCAATACTCCCCAAATAACTTCCCTGTCAACCTTTCCCTCATTTTCCTCAGTAAATACTTTTTCCAAAGAGGCAAAACACAACTTGGTATGAGTCCACACATCTCCTTCTTGGTGAAATTCAACCGGCTGTTCTACCCCTTTCATTTTGGTAAGTTCTGGCAAGACCTGCGGCAAGATCTCTAAATTATCCAATTGCTCCAGTGCTCTGTCTCTAGTTGAATGAAGAAACATTTTATCAAGTTCATCTCTTGCTCTTTCAGCTGAAATTTCCTTGAGCAAATGAGCGTTTTCTCTAATCACCTCCTCAGCACCGGGGTCTATCTCCAGCCCAAACCTCGCGGCAAAACGAACCGCCCGCAAAATCCGCAAATGGTCCTCATCTACTATCCTTTCATAAGCCACCTCCTTTTGGCTAGTAGCGACTTTCTCTGGCTCACCGACAAACCGCAAAATTTTATTTTCCAAATCACTCAGCCCGCCAAAAAAATCAATCACCCTTTTGTCCTGCGGGTCAAAATAAAGGGCGTTAAAAGTAAAATCCCGCCTTTTGGCATCTTCAAAGGCGCTAGTTGCCAAGCTAACTTGGCTAGGACGGCGGCCATCTTTGTAATTGCTTTCCTTACGAAAAGTGGTTATCTCAAAAGCATCATTTTGAACTACTACTCTGACCACTTTATTTTTTATCTCATTCTCAGTTTGCTCAATCACTTTTAAGCCGCTTTGCCTCGCCATCTCTATCACTTTTTCTGGCGGTGCGGCAGTGGCAATATCTATATCTTTGGGCTCAAGTCCCAGCATAATATCCCTGACATATCCTCCAACTAAATAGCTTTCATAGCCAAGTTGCTGCAGTCTTTTGACAAGCAAAACTGCTTTCTTTTCCTGCTCGCTCACAAATTCCCGCCGCAAGAAGTACTCTGCTGCTTGCTCATACTTCTTAGAAGCAGTGACAGTCTCAAGTGGCGGTTTGTTGAATTTTCTCATAACTTTTCCTACCTCTAATGACTTCATTACTTTTGCAAATACTTTCTTTTATTAGCATTATGTTCAGCCAAAGTTTTGGCAAAGTAAGCTTTGCCCTGCCTGTCAGTCAAAAAATACCAATAATCATTTGGCGTGGGATAAACTGCCGCAGTCAAGGCCCTTAAACCCGGGTTAGAAATGGGGGTGGGCGGCAATCCTTTATATTTATAAGAGTTGTAAGGCGAGTCAATCTCAAGCTCTTTGGCTGTTAAACTTGGGTTGTCCCCTCCGGTAAAATAATTTAGGGTTGAATCAGCCTGGAGAAGCATTCCCACTTTGAGGCGCCGCCAAAAAATATCAGCTGCTATTTTCATATCTTCCTCGCCCTTTACTTCTTTTTCTAAAATAGAAGCCAAAATCACAACATCTCTAAAATTCTTGCCTTGCTCATTAACCTTGCCTCGGAGCTTAGCAGTTTTCTTTCCAAAATTATCAAGCATTTTGACAATAATATCATCCACAGTCGCATCAACAAAAACACGGTAGGTATCAGGAAACAAATATCCTTCTAAACTCTCCTGCTCTGCAGTTTTGGGCAGAAAGTCATACTGATCTTGAAAATATTCTACTTTGGCCCTCTGCACAAACTCCTCCGGCAAATCTATCACGCCCTCCTTCACCAAATAGTCAGCCATATCCGCAATTGTCCAACCTTCAATGAACCGAATAGTTATTTCATCTGCCTTTGATTTGCTGGTTAACAAATTAACCAATCCTACTAAATTAGTATTAGCAGGAATTTGATGGCGCGCTGCAATTAATTTATTTTCCTTGCCTGTCAACCATAGATAATACCTAAATAAAGTATAATTTTTAATCAATCCATCAGCTAGCAGCTTGTCTGCCACTTGTTTCACTGTTTCGCCTTTAGCAATAACAAAAGTAGTTGGCTCATTGCCAACTGGCTGAGTTAATAAATACTTGGCTGCTCCTATGCTAACCAGCAGAGCAACTAGGGTCGCTAATAATATTTTACTTATTATTTTCATTGTTGTTTTGGGTTATTTTTTTAAACTTATCAACCAACCAAGAGCTTGACTGAACCTTTCCTCCTTGTCCAACATTGTACACCATCTTGCATCCAATCTCCTGGCAAACAGCTACTTCTGGCACATTATCCTGGTTGCGATCTCCGCCGTTGGCAAAAATATCGGGCTTAATTTGATATAACGCCTGGCAAACGCTCATATCATCGGGATCAGACGGATGATTGGTGATTACCACTTCGTCTACATAACGAACCGCTTCTAAAATCTCTTTTCTTTCTTGCTCTGGCATAAAAACATACCCCTTTTTCTTGGTTAGCCAATTATCGTTATTTAATATAACTACCAATTTGTCCCCCAAAGCTTTGGCTTCTTTAAATAAACGAATATGGCCAATATGAACTGGATCAAAACCGCCGCTAACAGCTACCACTATCTTTTTTGTATTGTTATTATCAACCATTATTGTTAAGTTAATTATTATCCCTAACAAGAGGAACAAACCTAAAACCTGGAAATTCCTGGTACTTAAAGTCTCTTTTCCCTGTCCGCTTTACTACTGTTAATGTTTGAATCTCATCCCCCACCGGCATCACTAACCGACCGCCAATCTTTAATTGTTGTAACAACTCATCTGGTATATCAGGAGCGGCAGCTGCTACAATAATACCATCATAAGGCTCATACTTCCTATATCCTCGTGAACCATCACCTAAAATAAGTTCAACATTATCAAAATTATACTTAGCCAAATTTTTTTTAGCAAAATCAACCAATTCAGGAATCCTTTCAATAGCTATAACTTGGCCTGACTTCCCTACTATTTTTGCCAACAAAGCAGTTTGCCAACCTGAACCTGCGCCAATATCAAGAATTTTGTCACCTAACTTTGGCTGCAACAATTCCAACATAAACGCTACCGTGGCAGGCTGGGAAATAGTTTGGCCATACCCTATCATCAAAGGATAATCATAATGAGCTTCTTCTTCCATACCTGGCAAAACAAAATCACTCCTTTTCACATGGCGAAAAGCAGCGATAATCTCAGGAGTGCGCAAAAAACCTCGCGCTATCAATTGGTCAACTAATTTTTGGTACAAAAAAGACATTTCTGGTTGATTTTTTTAACTATTTATGCTATAATCAATATAGCAAAAATAAAAACAAAAATAAAATGATAAAATTAAATACTATAATACAAAAAAAACAAGTTGCAATTACCTTTGCTTTTATTACGCTAGCTTCAGTATTGCTAATGGCAATACTTTTTTTAATATCATTACAAAGCCCAACCCAAGCGCAAACATCTGCAAGTAATTTTTCCCAAAACTCTCCAATTCACCCCAACAAAATAATTGCTATTATAAACTATCGTCGCCTGCAATTGGGCCTGCCCGCCCTTATCCCTAACTCAAAACTAACCCAAGCCGCCAAACAAAAAGCGGCTGATATGTGGCTTAATAAATACTTTGCTCATACCTCTCCCTCGGGGAAAAAATTTTCTTTCTGGATAAAAGAACAAAACTACTATTATCGCCGCGCTGGCGAAAATTTAGCTGCATCATTTTTTTCAGCCGATAAAGTAGTGGCGGCATGGATGCAATCCCCAACTCACCGCAATAACCTGCTTAACCCATACTACCAAGAAGCTGGTCTGGTGGTAATTCGCGGTTGGCAAAATAACAAGCCAACATCTCTTGTTGTTCTGATGCTGGCTCAACCGCTCAAATAGTATGATATAATAAAGGAAATATTGATAAAAAATTATGATGATAGACAATATAAAAATTTTTCTCACTCCCTTCCTTGTTATGATAATAGTGCAAGCCATCAAATCAGTTATTGACGCGCGTAAAGGAGAATTCAATTGGAATTTAATGTTAAACTACGGCGGGATGCCTTCGGGACACACAGCCTTAATTGTCTCTACAGCTACAGTTATTGGTCTGGCGGAAGGATTTGGCAGTTCAGTATTTCTTTTGGCAGTAATTATAGCTTTATTAACAATGCGGGACGCTGTTGGCTTTAGAGCTCAACTCTCAGAGCATGCCAAAATCATCAATAAACTTATCAAGGAATTGCCCGACGACAAGGAATATTCTTATCCTTACTCACTAGAACGATTGGGGCACACCCCCCTGCAAGTTCTGGTTGGAGCAATTGTTGGCATACTCCTGACTTTGATTATTTATTACCTAATCTAGGATAGATAAACAGTGGTTTATCTAAATTAAACCAACGATTTACCAGTCATTTCATCTGGTGGCTTTATGCCAAACAAACTTAACACTGTAGGAGCAACATCAGCCAACACTCCCACGGGAGTAGTTGAACTTAAATCAAGATCATCACCAGCTCGCCCTTGTCCCAACCACTTTTCACCAATAATGACAAATGGCACTGGCGATGATGAGTGCTCTTTGTCTATATCACCCGTCCTCAATTTTATCAATTCTTCGGCGTTGCCATGGTCTGCGGTGATAAGCATTACTCCTTTTTTTGCCAACACAGCTTGAGCGATGTCACCCAAACATTTATCCAGAGTTTCTATTGCCTTGATAGTAGCGTTTAGGTTGCCAGTGTGGCCAACCATATCAGCATTGGCAAAATTGACAACAATAAAACCGTATTTTCCTGTAGTGATTGCTTTTACCACTTCTTTGGTAATCTCTGGAGCAGACATTTCTGGCTTTTCAGCATAACTTACTACGCGTGGCGAAGGGATCATCAAGTGATCTTCACCCGGGAATGGCTTTTCTATCCCGCCATTAAAAAAATAAGTAACATGAGCATATTTTTCAGTCTCAGCAATATGAAGCTGCTTAATGCCGTGGTCAGATAATACTTTGGCTAAGGGGTTTGTTACCTTTTCTGGCGGAAAAGCCACATCTACTGGCAAGCCTTTTTCGTATTCAGTCATAGTGACAAAATACAAATCTGCCACCACTTTTTTGCGATTAAAACCGTCAAAATCAGGTAAAACAAAAGCTTTGGTTAGTTGTCTGGCCCGATCAGCTCTAAAATTAAAAAATATCACAGCGTCGCCATCATCAACAGTGGCAATTGGCTTGTTGCCGCTTGTAATAACCGTTGGATAAAATTCTTCATCAAAAACTCCACGCTGGTATGATTCTTTGATAAATGAAACAGGATCTTCAGTGTAATATTTGCTCTCGCCTAATACAATTGCATTATAAGCCGCTTCAATCCTTTCCCAATGATTATCCCTGTCCATAGCCCAAAACCTACCGGCCATCGTGGCAATTTTACCAACGCCCACAACATTAATAACTTTTTGCAATTGTTGAATATACTTTATCCCGCTGTCACGCGGCGTATCCCTGCCATCTAGGAAAGCATGAATAAAAATATTTTCTATTTTATTATCCCGAGCTACCTCTAACAAAGCGTATAAATGCTCATTGTAAGCATGGATACCGCCATCAGATACAAGCCCCATTATATGCAAACTGCTATTATTTTTTTTCACATGAGAAAAGGCTGACAAAAAAGCTTGGTTACGAGCAAAACTTCCGTCCGTTATTGACTTGGTAATACGAGGCAAGCTTTGATACAAAATCTTGCCTGACCCCATAGACAAATGCCCCACCTCACTATTGCCCATCTCCCCCCAAGGAAGTCCTACTGACTCTCCTGATGCTTGCAGAGTAAAGGCAGGATAATTTGCCAAAAAACTGTCAAAATTAGGCTTTTTGGCCAAAGCAATTGCATTGCCAACTGAAGGTGGGGCAACTCCCCACCCATCTAAAATTACAAGAACAACCGGCTGATAAACCTTGTCTGGCATAATTAGCTATCCAATGATAATAAATTCCTACCCGTCATCTCTCTTGATTTGTCTATACCTAAAACTGACAAAATTGTCGGGGCAACATCAGCCAAAATTCCTTTAGGCAAAACTTGGCGATTTGATAATTTGTTGTTGCTCGCTATAAAAAACGGAACGGGGTTGGTTGAATGCTCAGTGTCAATCTCGCCCGACTTAACATCAATTATCTCCTCTACATTGCCATGGTCTGCGGTGATAAACAAAACGCCATCCCTCTTTAAGACCTCTGCCATTATCATACCAGTACATTTATCAATACATTCCACTGCCTTAATTGCCGCTGATAAATTACCAGTGTGGCCAACCATATCAGCATTGGCAAAATTTATGCCATAAAAATCGTAATTATCTTTTTTAATATTATCCAAAACAATATCTGTGATAGCATAAGCTGACATTTCTGGCACTTGGTCATATGACTCTACAATTGGAGAAGGAACACTTATCCTATCTTCACCACCAACCGCCTGGGGATGTCCGCCATTAAAGAAATAAGTTATATGAGCATACTTCTCACTTTCAGCAATGTACAACTGTTTCAAATTTTGCAACACCGCTGGCAATGTCCCGCTAATATCAATTGACGGATAAGCTGTCAAAACCCTGTCTAAATCAGGGCCAAAGTCAGTCATTGCCACAAATACTAAATCTTTCAAAACTTTACTCCGTTGAAATGAATTGGGATTTTGCTCCTCAAATTTATTTTGGACAAATGGTTTGGTCAGTTGCCTGGCCCGATCAGAACGCAAATTGAAAAATATTACTGCGTCGCCATCTTTAATACGGCCATATTCAGAACTGCCATCTGGACTGATAATATAAGGAGGGATAAACTCATCGGAAAAATTATTAGCATAAGCCTCCTTGATAGCTGTTTCAGCTTCGGAAACGATTTTTCCTTCACCCAGAACTAATGCATTATATGCTCTTTCTGTTTTATGCCAATATTTTTTTCTATCCAAATAAACCCTTCCCATAATCGTAGCAATCTTTTCATGAGGCTGAAGATACTCTGCCAATGGACGCAACAAACCTAAAGCTGAATATTTAGGCGTGTCCCTGCCATCAGTAAACAAATGTAAAAACACTCTTTTTACCCCTTTTTCTCTGGCCAAACGCAACAAAGCTCTGACATGATCAGGGTTGGCATGGCCAGAATTCTTATCAGTCAATATACCCATCAAATGCAAACTGCCGCCATTGCGCGTAGCGTGGTTGGTTGCGGCAATGAAAGCTGGATTTTTAAAAAAAGTACCATCAGCAATACTTTCTGAAATTATTACATTATCTTGCTTGACTATTCTGCCAGCTCCCAAATTCATATGACCAGCCTCGCTATTGCCATCTTGTCCTGGCAACAAACCAACATCAGAACCAGAAGCTGATAGAATTGTATGGATATATTTCTCCCATAACAAATTATAAGTAGGGGTATTGGCCATTTCAATTGGATTATCAGGTTGATGCTTGGCTATTCCCCACC
>WFTD01000070.1 GCA_015485755.1 Patescibacteria group bacterium
AGGTTATCTATTATATTTTGTTGTTCTTTTATTGATTCCAGCAACACTACTGTTAACTTTGCATAATCAAGTGATTTATACCCCCGACTATCTGTTTTTACTAATTCAGGAAAGTACCTCTCTACCTCCTGAGCAATTAACCCCAATTGCCTTCCTTTGGGCAAATTAAAACCTGTATCTTCACGCCAGCGAAAGGAGACAGATCTCATCTTCATTACCTTATCTAGAATATTAGTTAGAGTTTTTATGTCAGTCTTTAAGCGAATATCAGAAGAATTCCAAGAGCCAGTAGAATACGCATCCCCATCAACAACTAGTTTATAAGCAGCATCCGGAGTGCTAGTACCAACACCCACTCTCCCCGATACTACCAAACCATTGCTGCCAGTGTTGGCGCTAGTATAAGAACCGATGCTTAATGATGATCCTTGGAGATGAAGGAGGTTGTCATTTCTTAATAAGAAACGAGCGTCATAGTCAACACTATTAGAAATATCATTTTTAAAATCAATATAAGGATAATCGCCATCCCGCACCAATTCAATCAATCCGCCAGATATTTGAGTTCCATTAACAGTGGGATTGCTTTGATAAGTATTTCCCACTATATGAAGGGTGGCTTTAGGAGTTGTTGTGCCTACGCCAATTTTCCAATTTGTATTACTTGGATAAAGATCACTACCAGTCAAACCCCAATAACCTGTATTATCCCAACTATTAATACAATCAGACCCCAAACAAAACTGGCTATTAGTAGTGATATCCCCTTGAGCTAACAGGTTTCCACTTTCGTCAACTTCCAAAACAGTTGAATTGGCGCCGTTATTGATACGGAAAAAATTGGTTGAATTGCCATCCCGATCAATCCTAATTTGAAAATCGCCTGTAGAATTGAAATAGCCCAAATAATCAACATCAATATCGCTGTTCCAGCCGTCCATCTTGAGAAAATACCCCAAATCACCGCCGCTTTGTTGGAGATAAAGAACGGTGGCTGCGCTGCCTCCGCCAAAAGTATTGGTAAAAGAAACAAGATTGCCGCTAGACAAGCTGTCTGTTACTGACAGCGTTCCCAATAAAGTGGTGTTGTTTTCCACCCGCAAGTTATTGCTAATATAAATATCAGATAAAACGCTGATATCGCCAGGACCGCGATAATATGGAAAATTTGAAAAATTACCAACTATAACTGGCCCGTTAGCCTCCAAAATCCCACTTGCATAATTATTGCCATTCAAAGCATCCCAACCGCCACTAACATCGCCAAGTCCAATATAACCTGGCATCAATTGCGTCCAATTGCTAGGATTTTGGGAAATGTCATCCAGCTCATTGCCGTCATTGTTGTATTTAAATATTCGCAGCTCCCCTGATGTTCCCTGCAGACAAGTTGCATAAGAAAAAAGCGGCGGAGAAACATTGCAAGAAAGATCAGTCAAAGGATCGCAGCTAGGCTCAGTCCAGTTGCCATTCCAGCACTGGCCAGATTGAGCCTGGACTTTGCCAGCAACCAACAAGAGCAAAACCAGCGCTAACCATCCACTCCAAAATAACTTAAATTTCATAGTCATAAACGCAAACTTTAATTTGACTCTCAGCTGTTTAAATTATACAATATAACTGCTTAAAATTCAAAATGTCAGACCTACAAAAAAAATTATTACTGCTAATTGTCGCTATGGGAGGGCTGGTTGCTATCTTGGCAATTGGCATTTGGTGGCAGAAAAAATCGCTCAACAATATCAAACCAGACACTCAAACAACCTACCAACAGGACCAAACCAAAACCAAAGAGCCAGTCGTCAATGTCAATGAAACCAAACCCCTCACCCCTAGCCAAGAAAAAGTAAAATCTATAATTCCTGAATCTGACTTGGACGAGTTCAATCTGTCTGATAAAATAATAGATAAAGATTTTTTGTATAACAAATACTTATCCCCCGCTTTCAATCGCAGCGGAACAATCAAGACGATTTCACCGGCTGACAGTTCCTTTATTTTTGTTGACGATTCACTGGGAAAAGAAAAGGAATACAAAGTAATAGTTGATAACAATACCAAAATTTATATCAAATACATTGAATATATCTATCCTGATGCTGAAGCTGAGGAGCCAATTGGTGAAAATATAAAAAACCGCGAAGCGCAACTATCTGAGCTGCAACCAGGTGATACAATAAATATCCGTTCGCGTGAAATTATAAATTCAGGAAAATTCTTGGCTGAAGAAATTAGAGTAAAAAGAAATTTAGTTATTTACCAAAAATAATTATTTACCAAAAATAATTATTTATCAAAAATAAACTATTAACCATTAAACAGAAAAATATGGCTACAACCTGGATTATCTTAGCTATTTTGGCGGCAATTATCGTTTGGATAATCAGCATCTACAATGGCCTCATTCGCTTAAAAAACCGAGTGGATGAAGCATGGGCAGATATTGATGTCCAACTCAAAAGGAGATATGACCTTATTCCCAATTTGGTTGAAACAGTTAAAGGCTACGCCAAACACGAGCGAGAGCTCTTTACCAAAGTAACTGAAGCGCGCAGCCGCGCTATGCAAGCTGGATCTCTCAAAGACAAAGCTGAAGCTGAAAATATGCTGTCACAAACTCTCAAATCATTGTTTGCTGTGGCAGAAAATTACCCCGAATTAAAAGCTAGTGAAAATTTTGCCAAATTGCAGGACGAACTCACTGACACAGAAAACAAAATTCAAGCAGCGCGCAGATTTTACAATGGCCAAGTCAGGGACTTCAATACCAAAATTCAAATCTTCCCCAACAACCTTATTGCTAATATGCTAGGGTTTGCCCCGCGCGAATTTTTTGAAATAGAAGAAGAGGAAGCTAGAGAGCCAGTCAAGGTAGATTTTGACAACTAACCCTCTTGTAAAAATATTTTTTTCACTTCAAAGCTTGCAAATATAATTTGCGGGCCAGCAATAGGCGTGTTAAAATTTGCGCTTATACGCGCTTAAAGCGCACAAAAATAGATGGTGGAGAGAGATCCAGGGTTTGTGTTTGTGTTTTTGTTGCTAAGGTAATTTTTGTTTTTTTCTGGATGCCGCATCATCCCGTTATTAAGCAGGATAAAAGTGCGGCATGACAAGAGGGGTGGATACCTACTCTAAGGCCGGCATGACAAGAAGGGGGTGTTGGTGCCATAGCAAGCGCGGCGTGACAAGAAAAAAGCTGAGGGCAGACAGACGATATGACAAAAAACTGGATTGTATTATAATTCTGGATTGTATTATAATTATATTATGTACAAACAAATAACTGCCAACAAAAGAAAATCTGCCCTACTTGTTGTTATCTTTATTAGCTTAATAATATTTTTGGGGTATGTGATTGGCCAGGCCACTGGTTATGGCTACGGCGGTTTGATACTAGCTATGGTTATTTCTCTACTGATGACTTTGGTTAGTTACTATAGCGGCGACAAAATTGCGCTGGCCGCCAGCGGAGCGCAAGGCCCAATCAGCAAAAATGACAACCCCTATGTATATCGGATGGTAGAAAATCTTTGCATTACCGCCGGTTTGCCAATGCCAAAAATATACATCATCCCCGACCCAGCAATGAACGCCTTTGCTACCGGCAGAGACCCTAAACACGCCTCTATCGCTCTCACTCAGGGCATAATTGACAACTTGGAAAATGAAGAGCTTGAAGGCGTTATTGCCCATGAATTGTCACATATTAAAAATTATGACATTAGACTGATGACGCTAGTTATAGTGCTGGTGGGATCAGTTACTTTGCTGGCAGACTGGTTTTTGCGTTGGTCATTCTTCTCCCGCTCCGATGACCGCAATTCCAACAATAGCATTTTTATAATCGTTGGTCTTATTTTGGCTATATTATCACCTCTATTTGCCCAACTAATCCAATTGGCTATTTCCCGCAAACGAGAATTTTTGGCAGACGCATCTGCGGCTCTACTCACCCGCTATCCTGAAGGGCTGGCGCGCGCTTTAGAAAAAATAGCCAACCGCCCTAACCTGGCAAGAGTCAATAAAGCGACTGCTCACCTCTTTATTGCTTCTCCCCTGTCAGGCAAAAGCCTCTCCCGGCTATTCTCAACCCATCCGCCAATAGAAGAAAGAATAAAAGTGCTCCGACAAATGGCCTAATACCTTGAAAAAAATAAAAAATATATTATAATAAAATCCAATTTAATTATTTCTTGTTTTCTTATGATGGACGAACAAATTTTTAACAAATTCACCAAGCATCTCAAAAATACCCTAAAAACAGCTGGTTATCTAGCCAAACAAGACAACAAAAAAAGGGTGGAGCCCATCCACCTCCTGCAAGGCATTCTTCACCAGCAGGGCAGTTTGGCAGCTGAAGTCTTGCACAAAAACGGCATAACCATTACCCCGACCAACATCGCTCCAACCAACCCCCCTATCAACCCCAGAACTATCACTTTGGAACTCAGCGAGCATGCCCGCCGCATCTTTACCAAAATGATAAATATCGCCTTTGAGTATCAACACCTTTACATTGGCACTGAACATCTGCTTATGGCTATTTTGCTTCTGCCGGATGAAGAAATTAATCGCTTTCTAAGCAAATACAAAAAAGACGTCAAGCAAATAAAATATCACCTGGAAAGCATTTTACACTCAACTTCTCACTTTTCTGATATAGCCAATATGTTCTCTGACTTTTTGGGAGACAGGCAAACGATGGAAAGACAACCTCTACCACATCGCCCTACTGATAAACAATCCTTGCTTGAAATGTTTACCACTGACCTGACCAGCCCTATTATCCAAAAAAATATTGATCCAGTTATCGGCCGTAACAAAGAAATAGAAAGGTTGGTGCAAATTCTAGCGCGCCGCCACAAAAACAACCCTCTCCTTATCGGTGAGCCAGGAGTGGGAAAAACCGCTATTGTAGAAGGGCTTGCTAAAAAAATAATGACAGGTGAAGTTCCGGAAGTTCTAAAAGGCAAGAAAATTCTTAGCTTGGACTTGGGATTGCTGGTTGCTGGCACAATGTACAGAGGAGAATTTGAAGCTAGGCTGAAAAATATTCTTGACGAAATCAAAGCAAATCCTGACATTATTATCTTTATTGATGAAATTCACAATATTATCGGCGCTGGTTCAACTACTGGGGGCACGATGGATGCGGCCAACCTCATCAAGCCCGCTCTTGCCCGAGGGGAAATTAGATGCATTGGCGCAACTACCCACGCTGAATTTAGAAAATACATAGAAACAGACGCCGCCCTAGAAAGGCGCTTTCAGACCATCTATGTAGAAGAAGCGTCAGTTGAAGAAACAAAATCAATTCTAAAAGGATTGAAAAAATATTATGAAGATTTCCATCAAGTCAAAATAACCGATGAAGCAATTGAAACTGCTATTGCCTTATCTGTAAAATTTATTCCCGAAAAATTTTTACCAGACAAAGCAATTGATATTATTGATGAATCAGCTAGCAGAGTAAGAATAAAGCAACAGCCGTTGCCGTGGCAAAAAACAGTAAACCAATACAACCAAGAATTACAAAAAATTGAACAGCAAAAAGATGAGGCTATTTTGGCTGAGGATTATGATACCGCTCTTGACCTCAAAGACCGCTCTGTCAAACTCAAAAATGAAATAAAAAGAATAACCGCCAAATACAAGAAAAAAACAGCGCCAGTTTTGGTTAGCAGAAAAGATATAGTTGAAGTTGTCAGCCAAATGACCAATATTCCTGAATCTTACTTAACCGCCCAAGGCAATAATTTGGTCAAACAGCTAAGCCGCCGCCTCAAGCAAAAAATCATTGGACAAAACGAAGCGATTGATGAACTGGCCAATATTATCAAACGGGCTCAACTGGGCATTGCCGAGCATACTAGACCAATTGGCTCTTTCCTTTTCTTGGGCCCATCTGGCGTAGGCAAAACTGAACTGGCGCGACTGCTAGCCCGAGAATACTTTGGCCGAGAAGATGCTTTGATTAAAATTGATATGTCTGAATACGCTGAAAGTTTTAATATTTCCAAATTAATCGGCGCTCCAGCTGGATATGTCGGCTACAAAGAGGGCGGCAAACTTACCCAAAGCGTCCGCCGTCGGCCTTATTCAGTTGTTCTGTTTGACGAAATAGAAAAGGGCCACCCTGAAGTAGCCAACTTGTTGTTGCAAATTTTGGACGAGGGTTATATAACTGACGCAGAGGGCAGAAAGGTTGATTTCAAAAATACAATTGTTATTATCACATCCAATATTGCCTCTGACAAATTTAGCGAACAGATAAATCTAGGATTTGCCGCAAGCAAACAAAAACAAAAAAATTCCTTTGACAAAATCAAGCAGCAAGTACTGGCTGAATTGGAGGAAAACTTTAAGCCTGAACTAATCAACCGTTTGGACAAAATAATTGTTTTTAACGCTTTGGGAGAGGCTGAACTCAAAAAAATCACCAAACTAAACTTAAATGAATTAACCGCTAGGTTAAAACAAAAAGATATAGACCTGACCTACTCTGACAGAATCATTCCCTACCTAACAAAACTAAGCTATAACCCGCTCAAAGGAGCGCGGGAAATCAAAAGGGTTATTCAAGCAAATATTGAACAGCCGATTGTAGAAATGCTGCTGCAAGACCCTGCTAGACGCAAATTCTATCTTGATTACAAAAACAAACAACTTACCATCACTCCTAAAAAATAACTCTCAGTGATAAAAATTATCAAACAAATATTAAAGCTAATCTTCCCGCGGGAATGCTTTGGTTGCGGCTGTCTTGATACTTTGGTTTGTCCCAACTGCTTCAAACGCATACCTATCAGGCCCTACCAAAGGGAAAAAATAAAATACCAAGACTATCTTGACAAGGTGCTTATTGCCACTTTCTACTCCCATCCGCTCGTACCAAAGTTAATTGAGCAATTCAAATACTACGCCCAACAAGAATTAGCAAATGTCTTGGGAGAAATTATGTTCAACTTTATCAAACAGAACCGATTGGAAAAAACCCTGGCCAATTTCTATTTAGTTCCGCTGCCTTTGCATCGCCGCCGCTTGCTTGAACGAGGCTTTAACCAAAGCCAACTGCTAGCTGACTATTTGAGCCAATGCTTGTCTTTGCCGATTATTTCTGAAAATCTCTGGCGGAAAAAATATAGAAAACAACAAGCAAAACTATCAGCCAAAAAAAGGCTGGACAATATCAAAGGAGCTTTTGCGATAAGGGAAAAAAATATTTTCTTTGGCAAAAAAATATTGCTAGTTGACGATGTGGTAACTACAGGAGCTAGCCTCAATGAAGCTGCTAAAGTTGTAAGGTTGGCAGGGGCAAGTACCGTCTGGGGAATAACCATTGCCAAAAATTAACCCCTCCATACCGCCCTTTGACAGAATGAATATTTTTTTATACAATAGAAAAGATTTTAAAATAAAAAAATGGAAGGGTGGCTGAGTGGTTGAAGGCGACGGTCTTGAAAACCGTTGAGGGTGATGAGCCCTCCGTGGGTTCGAATCCCACCCCTTCCGCCAATAAATTTTACTGCACGCAAAATCACAACAGTTGATTATAAGTAGCTAATTGGCATTTACAAGCACAAAATTCTAAAGACAAAAAGATCTTTCCCTAACTACCAGCTACTAACTACTATCTACTTAATCAAGGTGGGGTGGCTGAGAGGCTGAAAGCGGCGGCTTGCTAAGCCGTTATACGTTTCAAAAGCGTATCGAGGGTTCGAATCCCTCCCCCACCGCCATTTTACGCTAAAATTTATGGACAAAACCGGGTTCGCCCTATCATTCGATAGGGCGCCATGTCGGATGACATGGCGAATCCCCCTACCGCCAACAAACTTTTGCTCAATTTGATACACCAAAAACAAGCTCCCTAAAATCAAGGGAGCTTGTTTAAAAACCAAACAAAAGCAAGCTATAATGCTTTTATAATTCTTTTAAAATCCTTGAGATCCTCGTAAGTTATTTCGCCTTTTTTGTAAAGGCGGTAAGCTTCCATTTTCATGCGATATTTAGTGTAACCAGAAAATTTTCCGCCAGGCGGCAGGTATTTGGCGTGTTTGGTAATTATTTTTTCAATTTTCTTTAAATCTTGTTTGGATAAATTGGCAGTTTGTGAACCGCCTCTGATTTTGGCTTTTATCAAAAGTTGATGCAAAGACTCAGGGCCATAATTATGGTTGAAAGCTGAGCCGGTCTTTATTTTGCCTTTAAAAATAGAACTAAAAAAACCCATAAAACTTAATCAATTGCTAATTTTAGTATAACATATTTATATAAACAACTTCCATACCAACACTGCCTATGTCAAAACTAACAACAACCTTTTTCAACCGTCCTACTCTGCAAGTAGCCAAAGATTTGCTAGGCAAATATTTGGTGAGAAAAGCAGGCAATAAGGTTATTTCTGGTATGATTACCGAAACTGAGGCCTACATTGGGCCCAATGATAAAGCTAATCACGCCAGCCGCGGTTTGACTCCACGAACAGAGGTTATGTTTGGGCTGGCTGGTCATTTTTATGTCTATCTTATTTATGGGATGTATTATTGTTTGAACATTGTTACTGACAGGAGCGGCTATCCTGCAGCTGTTTTGATCAGAGCAGTAAAAGTGGAAGGAGTTCCATACCAAAAAATAAATGGCCCAGGCAAACTTTGCCGATTTTTTCAAATTGATAAAAGTCTAAATGGCAAAAAAGTGACGGGCGGCAAGCTGTGGCTTGAGGATAGAGGAGTTATTGTTAAATCCAGCCAAATAAAAAGAACACCGCGGATAGGTGTTGATTATGCTGGCAGGTGGAAAGATAAAAAATGGCGGTTTGTGTATATAATAGATAAATGATTGATGAATTATTATAAACCAAAGAAAAGGGAGCCTGACGGCTCCCTTAATAAGTTGTTATAAATCTCCATTTTTGCATTTTATGCATTGGGTTGTGACTGGCACTGCCATAAGCCTGTCAACTGGTATAGGATTTCCGCACCTGGAACAAATTCCGTAATTTCCTTCCTCAATTCTTTGAAGCGCGCGCTCTATTGAGCGCAAATACTTTTCTTGATTATGAATGAACAGAAATCCTTTCTCTCTCTCCATCATATCTGTGCCAACATCTGCCATGTGCATACTGAAAGGGGAAGTTACACCTCCATTAATATACTCCCTTTTTTGGTTAATATACTCTCTTACCCTTTCAAACTCTAACATTAAAAGCTTTTTAAAAAAATCCAGATCAATATCAGATCGCTGCGTATTTTGTGACTCCATTATTTTTCCCCTCTGTTTTTTTAAATTTTATTTAAAATAAGAAAAATAAAAAGAGGGGATTATGGCGGTTGATTGTTTTGCATTTAGGGCCTCCTTTGTTTTTGTGGTTCAACTATTCTGTATATAAACTCCCTCCCAAAAAATAATAAAACTAATTTGTTAATGTCCTTTTTATATAAGAAATATAATTTTTTTATCAAAACAAGTCAATACCTGCATACAAAAACAAGAATAACTATTCCAAGTGCACTGCTTTTATCTTGTCATCAAAATATTTTTTCAGCAGAGGGTAAAGACTAAGATCGGGCGATTCGTTGATGATTTGCTGGGCAGCTTGCCGCGCTTGTTTGATAATATCAAGATCCTCAAAAGAAGCTATTTTGAAGTTGGGCGTCCCTGATTGGCGCACGCCATACAGATCACCCATTCCTCTGATATTAAGATCAAACTCAGCCAGTTTTAAGCCGTCGTTAGTTTTTTCCATTGCTTTGAGGCGGGAGATGGTTTTACTGTCAAACTGATCAGTCAATAGAAAACAGTAAGATTGTTTGTCTGATCTTCCCACGCGGCCGCGGAATTGATGCAGTTGCGCCAGCCCGAAACGATGCGCCCCTTCTATCACCATAATAGTTGCGTCAGGAATATCTACTCCCACCTCCACCACAGCAGTTGCTACTAAAATATCAATCTCTTTGTTTTTGAATTTGACCATTACTTCCTGCTTGTCTTTGGCTTTCATTTTGCCATGCAAAAGGCCTATTTTAAATTCGGGAAAAACTTTTTTTTGCAGCTGTTCCCATTCACTTGTCGCCGCCTTCACCCCTAGCTTGTCTGACTCCTCAATCAAAGGACAGATAACAAAGGCTTGCTGGCCTTGCTTTATTTTTTCTCGGATGAAGTTATAAGCTTTCTTGCGCTTATCAGGAGTTATCAGGCGAGTAATAATCTCTTTGCGGCCGGGTGGTTTTTGCTTGATCAGTGAGATGTCTAAATCTCCATAAATGGTCAAGGCTAAAGTGCGGGGAATAGGAGTAGCAGTCATTGATAAAAAATGCGGCAAAAGATTGGGTGTCTTGTCTTTCAATTGTTTGCGTTGTTCTACGCCAAAACGGTGCTGCTCATCTATCACAATAAGGGCCAAATTGTTAAAAAATACATCCTCCTGCAAAAGAGCATGAGTGCCAATAATTATTTTTATCTCCCCTTCCTTGATTTGTCTTAGTAATTCTTTTTTGGTTAGTTTTTTATCAGAAATAGTAGTCAGCCTATGGCTGCGGGTAAAAAGGGAGATTGGAACATTAAAATCTGCCAAGGTTTTGTTAAGGGTCTGCCAATGCTGAAAAGCTAAAATTTCTGTTGGGGCAAGCAAAACAGCTTGAAAATTATTCAAAGCGCAATTTAGACAGGCAATCGCCGCTACTACTGTTTTGCCCGACCCAACATCTCCTTGCAAGAGGCGATTCATAGGAATGTTTTTGTCTAAATCCTGCAAAATTTCCCAAGCGGCTTTGCGCTGGTCGTCAGTCAGTTTAAAAGGCAAAGAATTTACCAGCTTTTTGGTGGCTGATTCCAAAAAGGGAATGCGTGGGGCGCGCTGACTTTTTAAGTCAACTTTGCTTTTGGCTTGAACAATCTGCAGACCAAATAATTCATCAAATTTTAACCGACGCTTTGCCTCTGATAGTTTGGTTAAATTGTCAGGCCAGTGGATATTAAACAACGCATCTGACAGATGCATTAACTTGAACTGATATTTTATCTGGTTAGGGAGATAATCATCCATTTCCCTAACAAGCGGCAATATTTGCTTTATCAAAAAACGCAGTTGCTTTTGGGTGAGACCAGAAGTTGCGGGATAAATAGGAACAATACGGGCGGTGTGAATAGTGTCGCTTTTTACCTTTTCCCACAAGGGGTTGGTTAGCTGCAAGGTATAATATTCATCATCAACTTTGCCGGACAAATAAAGCTCATCTCCCACTTTTATTTGCTTGGTTAAAAAAGGTTGGTTAAACCAAATAACTTTGATAGAACCAGTATCATCACTTACCAACCCCTCGGTTAAGTTCATTTTTTTTATCTTGGAGCGACGATTGGCAATCAGCTCTACCCGCGCTTTGATAGTAACCTTTTCATTAACTTTAACTTGATTGATAGGGACTATACGGGATAGATCCTCGTGATAACTAGGCAGGTGCCAAATTAAATCAGCTACAGCGGTTATGCCCATTTTTTTTAGACGAGCGGCTGTTGCTTTGCCAATGCGATTGAGCTTGGCTACTGGAGTAGAAAAAGAGAGCATGGTGAATAGAATATAGAATCTAGAATATAGAATCTAGTCCAGCACATAGTCTGTACCCAAATTTTCTTAGAAAGAAAATTTGTTTTTGTCAGGTTGTAGTTTTATGCAAAATGGGTCTCTGGTTATTTTATATTGATGATTTAATTGCATTTGATAAAGTGCAGACTATGTGCTGGATGGTGTCCCCGGTAGGAATCGAACCTACATCGTGGGCTCCGCAAGCCCATGTTCTATCCATTGAACTACGGGGACATTTGGTATAAAAAAATTAATTATATAATTTATTATATAATTTTATTTTGGCAACGCCTAATTAGGCTAACAAATTTTTATATTTTTTTCAAGAGATAGTGG
>WFTD01000071.1 GCA_015485755.1 Patescibacteria group bacterium
AGTTAATATTGCCCTTCCGCGCGTGCGCGATTTTCAGGGATTGTCAAAAAAGAGTTTTGACGGTAATGGAAATTTTACAATTGGCGTGAAAGAGCATATTATTTTTCCTGAAATCAAAGGTGATGAAATTGACAATATTCACGGCTTGGAAGTGGTTGTTGTGACTACAGCTAAGGATGACCAGAGCGCTTTTGAGTTGTTGAAAATTTTAGGTTTTCCTTTTAAAGAAAATAAAAATAATAATAAGTAATATATGGCTACCAAAGCACAAATAGTGAAGTCAAAAAAATCATTGGTCAAGCCCAAGTTTTCTACCAGGGTTGTGCGCCGTTGCTGGCGTTGCGGTCGCAAACGCGGTTATATGAGAGATTTTAATTTATGCCGAATTTGTTTTCGTGAGTTGGCTTCACGCGGTGATTTGCCTGGAGTAAGAAAAAGTAGTTGGTAAATTATAATTAAGTTAATTAGTTAAAGTATATGACAGATCCTATTGCTGACATGCTCACCCGAATACGGAATGTATTGCCTCTTGGCAAAAAAGAGGTGGTGGTGCCTTTGTCAAAATTAAAATTGAGATTAGCAGAAATTTTGCAAGCAGAAGGTTATATTGCCAGTTTTCATGTTAATGAAAAGAAAAGAGAATTAAAGCTGGTATTGAAATATTTGCCTTCTGGCAAGCCTGCTATCACTAATTTGCGCAGAATATCAAAACCAGGCCGTCGGGTATATGTAAAGCATGACGAGTTGCCGCGAGTGTTGAATGGATTGGGCATTGCAATAATTTCCACTTCTTCGGGTATTATGACTGATGCGGAAGCGCGCCAGAAAAAATTGGGAGGAGAAGTAATTTGTTATATTTATTAATTTTAAGATAAAGTAATTGTATGAGTCGTTTAGGTAAAAAACCAATTCAAATACCAAGCGGAGTTACTTTTACGGTAACAGATGAAGGTTATAAGGCAGTCGGACCAAAAGGAGAGCTGTTTCAGCCGGCTATCCCGCGGGTGAAAGTAGAAGTTGACGGCAATGAAGTAAAAGTGACCGCAGTAAATCCTAATCGCAGCCAGGATAAAGCTTTTTGGGGACTCGCAACTAGCTTAATTAAAAATATGTTAGTTGGCGTTGCAGAAGGTTACACCAAAAAACTGGAAATTAACGGAATTGGTTATAAGGCAGAAATGAAAGGGAAGGATTTGGTTTTGAATGTTGGTTATTCCCATCCGGTTGTTTTTTCAGCAGTGGAAGGGGTTGATATTTCAGTTGAGAAAAATATAATTACCGTATCTGGGGTAAATAAGCAATTGGTAGGTCAAGTAGCTGCCAATATTAGAAAAATCCGCAAACCAGAGCCATACAAGGGCAAGGGCATAAAATATGTAGATGAGGTGATCAGAAGAAAAGCAGGCAA
The DNA here is from genome assembly GCA_015485755.1 of Patescibacteria group bacterium. Classification (GTDB taxonomy): domain Bacteria; phylum Patescibacteriota; class Patescibacteriia; order S139-126; family S139-126; genus S139-126. The sequence goes on from WFTD01000071.1 coordinate 1,409, forward strand.
GCAGATGAAAGCCGCTGGCGCTTAATTAATCATTAAATAATTTTTAGTTTATGCTGGATATTAGTAAAAAAAGAATAGCTCGGCAAAGAAGAAAAGCTCGTATTAGAGCCAAGGTAAAAGGGACAGCAGATAGGCCAAGATTGGCGGTATTTAGGAGTTTGCGTTATATTGAGGCCCAGCTTATTGATGATGTTAGAGGCGTGACTTTGGCGGCTGTATCTGATAGAAAGTTATCACTTAAGGGAACAAAATTGGAAAGAGCGCAAAAGGTGGGAGAAGAATTGGCCAAGAAGGCAGCTGCAATCGGCATCAAAGAGGCAGTTTTTGATAGAGGGGGATATAAATTTCATGGCAGAGTAAAAGCGCTGGCTGAAGGAGCGCGTTCTCAGGGATTAAAATTTTAGCGAAAAAATATGACTACCAAAGTAAAAAAAGTTATTAGTAAAAAAGGACAGTCCAAACAAGATGAGTTTGAACAAAAGATTATTGATTTGGCGCGAGTAACTAGAGTGATGGCAGGAGGAAAGCGTATGCGTTTTCGCGCTTGTGTTATTATTGGCGACCGTAAGGGTAGAATTGGTTATGCAGTGGCCAAGGGGGCTGATGTTAGTTTGGCGGTAAGCAAAGCAGTAAATAAAGCCAAAAAGAATGTATTGAAAGTTACTTTGCACAAGGAAACAATCCCTCATGGAGTAGAGATAAAATTTAAAGCAGCTAGATTATTGTTAAAGCCAGCTCCACTCGGTACGGGTATTAAGGCAGGCGGAGCAGTGCGAAGCGTATTGGAATTAGCTGGCATCCCCAATATAGTGGCAAAGATTAAGGGCAGCAATAATAAAATCAACAATGTAAAGGCTACTTTTGCTGCGCTGGAAAGTTTGGTGACTGAATCTGGCAATAGAAAATTAACTGAAGAAAAAGATGTTAAGTCTTCATAATTTACAACCAAGTTCAGGGGCAAAGAAAAAGAAAAAAAGGCTAGGTCGCGGTAGCGCTAGCAAAGGTGATTATTCAGGCAGGGGCATCAAAGGGCAAAAAGCTCGCAGTGGCGTGTCTGGTTTAAAACAGAGAGGAGTTAAGGAGTGGCTGATGAAAGTGCCAAAGCAAAGAGGATTTAAGAGCAGGCGAGTGCCTTTTGAAAATGTCACTTTGGCTGATTTGGAAAGATTTTTTAAGGATGGCGATAAGGTCACTGAAAAGAAACTGCAATCATTGGGTTTGGTCAAAAAGACCAAAGCTGGGGTTAAAATTTTGGCCAATGGAACTTTGCGCAAAAAGTTGACAGTTGTAGTTCATGCTGCCAGCCAAAAAGCTAAAGAGGCAATTGAAGCTGCTGGCGGACAGGTAGAGATTTTGACCAAACCACAAGACAAGAGAAAAAAATAAGTAGGTAAAATTTATGACTATCAGCGAAAGATTGCGGCAGTTATGGCAAGCTAAGGAGATAAGGAATGACATCTTCTTTGTTTTGATGGTATTGGTTGTGTTTAGGATTGGCGCTCATATTCCCATTCCGGGAGTTGATGTGGGAAACTTGCGCCAATTTTTTGCTTCCAATCAAATTTTGGGATTGTTGAATTTATTCTCTGGCGGCGGTTTGGAGAATTTTTCTATTATGATGTTGGGGGTCGGACCTTATATTACCGCCTCTATTATTTTTCAACTTTTGACAATGATTGTGCCAAAGCTGGAGGAGTTGTCTAAAGAAGGCGAAGCTGGCCAGCGCAAAATCAACCAGTACACCAGGTGGGCAACAGTTCCTTTGGCCATATTGCAAGGATTTGGTTTTATCACTTTGTTGCAGAGACAGGGCGGATCAGTTTCACTGCTTGGTGATTTGACCACTTTTCAATATGTAACCGCCATTTTAACAGTGACAGCGGGAACAATGTTTTTAACTTGGCTGGGCGAGCTTATTTCAGAAAGAAGATTGGGAAATGGTATTTCTTTGTTGATTTTTGCTGGAATTGTAGCCGGCTTGCCAACAGCTATCCAGCAAACTTTACTGGTAATTGACAAAACTCAAATAACCAATATGGTGTTATTTGCTTTGATTGCTATTGTGACGGTTATTGGAGTTGTCTATATTACTGAAGGGCAGCGCAACATTCCAGTGTCTTATGCTCGTCGGGTTAGGGGGCAAAAGATGTATGGCGGAGTAAATACTCATTTGCCAATTAGAGTTAATATTGGCGGAGTTATTCCAATTATTTTTGCTATTTCAGTTATTTTATTTCCGCCAATGATCGCTCAATTTTTTGTTCAGGCCAAGAGCGCCTGGCTAGCTCAAACTGCAAATTTTATTATCCAGATTTTTAATGATAATCTTTTTTATGGAATTATCTACTTTTTATTGGTAGTCGCTTTTACTTACTTTTATTCAGCTGTTGTTTTTAACCCCGAACAAATTGCTGAAAATTTGCAAAAGCAAGGCGGTTTCATTCCCGGCATTCGTCCTGGCAGGCAGACAGCTGAATACTTACGCCAAGTTGTAAATAGATTAAATCTGACTGGTTCTATCTTTTTGGGCGCTATTGCGGTGTTGCCTCTTATTTTGCGCGCTTTTACTGGTGTCAATACTTTAGTTATTGGCGGCACTTCATTGTTGATTGTTGTTTCAGTGGTATTGGAAGTAGTTAAAAGAGTAGAGACTCAGCTGCAGATGCACGAGTATGAGGTAAAGGCTTAATTTTAATTATATAATTAATTATATAATTTATTATATAATTTTATGACAGAGAAAAAATTACGGATTGTGTTAATGGGCCCGCAAGGTTCAGGCAAGGGTACGCAAGCGCAGCTGTTGGGAGATTATTATCATTTGCCTTATATATCAACTGGCGATATGTTTCGCCAAGCAGTAAAAGAACAGACAGAATTGGGAAAGAAGATAAAGGATTTATTGGACAAAGGTGAACTTGTCCCAGATGAATTGACTAACGCTTTGGTAGCAGAGAGGTTGTCTCAGCCTGATTGCCAGGCTGGTTTTATTTTGGACGGATTTCCACGCAATTTATCTCAAGCTGAATTTTTACTTGACAATTTTGACATTGACTTTGTTTTTGAGATTGATATTTCTGACGACGAAGCAGTGAAAAGAATAAGCGGCCGACGAGTATGTGATTGCGGTATGACTTATCATATAATTTATAATCCTCCGCAAAAAGAAGGGATTTGCGATCGTTGCGGCGGACAATTAAAAGTTCGTAGCGATGACCAAGAAGAAGCGGTTCGCCGCCGTTTGCAAATTTATCATGAGCAAACTGCCAAGATGATACCTTTTTTTCAAACTAAAGGGATTTTTTATCATATCAATGGCGAGCAGCCGATTGAAGCAGTAAACAAGGATATTGTAAAAATTATCACCGAGCATGGCTTTGATAAAAACTAAGGAGCAAATAGAAACTTTAAAGGAGGGAGGCAAAATTTTGGCAGATGTTTTGCGACAGGTTAAAGACGCTGCTCAAGTTGGCGTCACCCCCAAGGAATTGGACAAGCTGGCAGGCCAGTTGATTGCGCAATATAACGCCAAGCCTTCATTTAAAGGATTTCAGGGGTATCCAGCTGTTTTGTGTGTTTCGGTTAATGAGCAATTAGTGCATGGCATTCCTACTGATAAGCCATTTCAGACTGGCGATGTGGTGGGGATTGATTGCGGTTTGTGGTACAAAGGTCTTTGTACTGATATGGCAATTACTGTTATTATTGGCCAAGGCAGTAAGATAGCAGAAGAATTGGTTGCGGTAACCAAGCAGTCGTTAGCAGAGGGGTTAAAGGAGATTAAAGCAGGCAAACGTTTGGGCGATTATGGCTCGGCTGTGCAGAATTATGTAGAAGCGCATGGTTTTGCTGTAATTAGGGGGTTGGTTGGTCATGGCGTAGGGACGGCTGTACATGAAGAGCCGCGCGTGCCCAATTTTGGCCAACCAGGCAGTGGCGAAGTTTTGCAAGCGGGAATGGTATTGGCGCTAGAGCCAATGGTTAGTGTGGGCAGTCCTCAAATTATTACTGAAGCTGATGGTTGGACAATTTCTACTCGCGATCGGTCTCTGAGCGCTCATTTTGAGGTAACGGTTGCGGTAACAGATGAGGGGTATGACCTAATCACACCTATTATTTGGTAACAAAACATGGTAAAATGAGATTGTTGGGCATTGATTATGGTAAAAGCAAGATTGGTTTGAGCATTTCTGCTGGCAGAACTGCCCTGCCTTTACAAGTTATTGTTGATTGGCAGCCAGATGAGTTGTTGCGCCGATTGCGGGAAATTATTGAACAAGAGGAAGTTGTAAAAATTGTAGTGGGGGTGCCATTGAATTTTTCACGGTTGCCGACCAAACAGTCTCAGTCAGTTCTTGATTTTGCCAATTGGCTGAAAGATAATTTGTCAGTTGAGGTGGTTTTGGCTGATGAAACTTTAACCAGCAAACTTGCCCAGAAACAGGGCAGTGGTTCTCAAGATGATGCTCAAGCAGCCGCTTATATTTTGCAATCTTATTTAGATAAATTTTATCAGCATGATGCGTGAGACTTGGTTATTTTATCTTCTTCCTCCCTTGTTGTCTTTTGTATTGGTCCATCCTTTTGTTTGGATAATAAAAAAGATTGCTTGGCAGCGGCAAATAGTTGACCGTCCCAATCTCCCCCGCAAAATTCATAAACGCCCCGTTCCTTTATTGGGCGGAGCGGCAATTTGGCTGGCATTTGTGGTGCTGGTTTTTATTTTTTATAAAATCGGCTGGTTAATTGATGATAAAGTATCAGTTCGTGATTTAGCAGTAATAGTTTTTGCTAGCTTGGCATTGGTTGTTGGAGGAGCGTTGGATGATAAATATAACTTGCCGCCGCGTTGGCAGTTTATTTGGCCATTGATTGCTAGCGTGGTAGTAGTGATTGGCGGAATTCAGGTTGGTTATATAACTAATCCTTGGGGGGGTATTATTTATCTTGATAAAGTGCAAATTGGTTGGAACGGCGTTGTCTTTTACCCTCTAGCTCAGTTATTGGCGATTGGTTGGCTGTTGGGGATGATTTATACAACAAAGTTTTTGGATGGTTTGGACGGGCTTGTTTCTGGCATAACTACCATTGGTGCAATAATTATTTTTATTGTCTCCCTATCTTGGGATATCCCTTGGTCGGCCACTTCAGTTTTGGCTTTGATTGTAGCGGGTTTGTTTGCTGGTTTTTTTGTTTGGAATTTTCATCCAGCCAAAATTTTTTTGGGAGAAGGCGGGTCTACCTTGGCCGGTTTTTTGTTAGGAGTTTTGGCTATTATTTCTGGGAGTAAAATAGCCACAACTTTATTGGTAATGGGATTGCCAATTTTGGATGTTGTATGGGTAATTGTCAGGCGCTGGCGGGAAAAGCGATCTCCTACTGAAGCAGATAGAAAACATTTGCATTTTCGTTTGCTTGAGGCTGGCTTTTCTCACAGCCAGGCAGTTTTATTTCTTTTGCTAACCTCTACTGTTTTTGGTTCTTTTGGGCTTTTCCAGAGCACTAAGGGCAAATTATTTCTCTTGTCAGTTTTGGTGGTTTATATGGCAGCTTTAGCTTATGTTTTATTAAGGAAATACAAAAAGTCAGGCTTGACTTATAAGAAAAATTAGAGTAATATTAGTGTACTTGTTTTAGTATTAATATAATTTTATGGATTTAGCAGTTATTAAAACCGGCGGCAAGCAATATTTAGTCAAAATTGGAGACAAGGTCAAAATTGAAAAATTAAAAGGCAAGGAGGAGGGGGACAAAGTTGAATTTGAGCAAGTTTTGTTAACAGCCAGTGCTGATGGAAAAAAAGTAGAAGTAGGACAGCCAGTTATTGACAAAACTAAAGTTTTAGCCAAGGTAGTAAAAGTTGGTAAGAGCAAAAAAGTAGTAGGTTATCATTATAAGCCCAAAACTCGCAATCGCAAAAAATTTGGCCACCGCCAGCCTTATGCTGAAATTGAGGTGGAGAAGATTTAGGTATTTTATATTAGCAAACTTCCAATTGTAAATTATCACCTCCACAGGCAAAGCCTGTGGGGGTTGTTTTTGTGTCGTCTAAAATTTTTTTCTGCCGTTTTTCTTGTTATGTCATATTTGTTTTACATCTTTTTGGTATCTATCTAGATTTCCAGGGTTTGTTTCGTTTTTTGAGTGTGAGGAACTTTATTCCTTTTTCGTATCAGTTTTGCCCGTTTTGTATTTTTTGGGAAAACGGCGCTCATTTGTTTTGTCATGCCGCACTTAGAAAGGAGTCTATCTTCTTTTGTCACCCTCTGGCTTTTATCCCGTTGTATAATGGGATGACCAGAGGGTCCAGAAATAAAAATAAAAAGTAAAAATAGATTCCGGATATTGCTCGCTCCGCTCGCAATTCCGGAATGACAAGTGAGAGTAGATTCCGGATGTCCCTCCGCTTGCGCTCCGTAGACTCCGGAATGACAATTGCTACTATCTACCACCTACTAACTACCAATTAGCTTTTGGTCAAAACTATGTGCTGGGCTAGCTACCAGCTACTCACTACCAGCTACCAACTATTAAATTTCCCGTCTGTTTTTGAGCGCTTCAGTTAGGGTGATTTCGTCAGCATATTCAAGATCAGCTCCGACCGGCAGTCCGCGAGCAAGGCGAGTTATTTTTACGCCTAGTGGTTTGAGGATTTTGGTTAAATAAAGGATGGTAGTTTCGCCGTTAATATCGGCATCAAGAGCTAGGATAACCTCTTTGATAGGAGTGGGGGATTTTTTTATCCTTTCAATCAAAGCTGGCGTTTTGATGTCAGTTGGACCAGTGCCGCGAGTTGGTTCAAGGTATCCATTTAGAACAAAATATACCCCTTGAAAGTTGTTAGTTTTTTCAATAGCTTGCAAGTCTTGATTTTCAGCTACCACACACAAGAGAGAGTGGTCCCGTTTTGGATTTTGGCAAATATGGCAAGGGTTGGTAGCTGAGAAGTTGTTGCAGAGGTAACACCGTTTTATTTGTTCGCGGACAGCTGTCAAACTGTCAATAAATTGCTTGATTTCTTGATCTGGTTTTTTGAGCAAATAAAAAACTAATCGCTCGGCTGTTTTTGGTCCAATAGTTGGCAAACGAGCGAATGTGTCAATCAATTTTTTGATTGGTTCAGGGTAATGGTTTAACATGTGCGTTTAGAGAGAAGGAAGGGAGAAGTTTGACGATTTCATTTTTTTGAAAATTATTCCCTGTACTTTTTTTTGGGCGTCAGCAAAGGTATTGATAAGATATTTTTCCAGGTCAGCCTTTTTCTCAGGGGTGAGAAGTTCAGTAGGAATGTCTAAGCTAATGATTTTTTGATTGCCGTCCATAACCATTTTGATACCTTTGTTTTCTACAGAGACGGTTTCTTGCGATAATTCGTTTTGCAGTTTTTTGGCTTGGGATCTTAATTCTTTTATTTGGTTTAATTTGGAAAACATTGACATATGTTTATATAGTTTAATTATAAAGGCGGTTCAGGGGGCATAGGGGTTGAATCTTTGGCTTTGTTTTCAAAGCGGACTTTTTCTTCATTAAAGATAAGTTCAACCGTCCCAGTGGGGCCGTTACGGTGCTTGGCAACAATAACTTCAGCAATATAACGCCTGTCAGGATCTATATCTTCGCGCTTATACATATATTCACGATAAATAAATAATACCACATCTGCGTCTTGTTCAATAGAGCCTGACTCGCGCAAGTGGGCTAATTTTGGTTTGGGCGGTTTTTCTAGTTCAACTGCTCGTGACAATTGGGACAGGGCTAAGACAGGAACATTGAGTTCACGAGCTAGCGATTTAAGAGCACGAGATATTTCAGACACTTCTTGGGTGCGGTTTTCGCTGGTACGGTTGCGTCCTTCCATTAATTGAAGGTAATCAATAATAATCAGGTCAAGGCCATGCTCTGCTTTCAGCCGCCTAGCTTTTGTCCTGACTTCCATTATATTAGCTGAAGCTGAATCATCAATAAAAATAGGCGCTTCAGCTAAAACAGCCATAGCATGGCCAATTTTGGTAAAATCATCCTCTTGTTCGCTTAGCCTGCCGGTTCGCATTCGCCATAGATCAACCCCAGCTTCAGCGCATATCATTCTATCTACTAACAT
>WFTD01000072.1 GCA_015485755.1 Patescibacteria group bacterium
AATAATAAAACGCATAATTTCCTCATTGAGCTTTAGCTTGCGATCAAACTCCTCTACTTTGTCTTTGTCCATTTCAAACTCAATGAGAAAATAATAACCATGGCGAAGATGTTTTATTGGGTAGGCCAACTTTTTTCTGCCCATTGACTCTTCATAAGTTATATTTGCCCCAAAAGAAGAAAGTAAATCTTTTACCTTCTGCCATACTGGAGCTGTTTCATTTTCAGCTAAATTTCCAGGGGCGAGAAGCAATAATTCGTAATATTGTTTCATATGTTTTCCATCCTATGGCTACCAGACCGACCAGTTTTGTCTGGCACTGCCGCCGCGCGAAGCTTTGGCAGAGGTGGTTAATTATTATTTTTTAAGGTAAAATTACCTTATCATAATGTCTTATCGCAGTCAAGGTTATGGTTCTGAGTAAATTTTTTGCTATTTTTGGCAGTTGGCCATCATTATCAGCTGCTGAATTATACCATCTAAACATAATAAACCCAACAAATAGCAAATTGGGGCAGGATTTTGTTATTTTTGAAAGTCAGGTTGATATAGCCAAACTCCCCTCTCAATCTGGAGGGGTTGTCAAAAGCGGCCAGATAATTTTTGATGGCACCCCCACCTCTTCTGAATTAGCATCTTTTTTGCTTGATACGATGAAAATAGAAAACAAAATTTATCTTGGTTTTTCCTCCTACCCAGCCAAAGCAAGCAAACAAAAGAAAAAAAATTTATTTGCCATCGGAATAGAACTAAAACGTCGCCTCAAGGAGCGTGGTTATAAAGTAAGGCTGGTAGAATCACGCGATGGAAACTTATCCTCTGTTGTGGTAGAAAAAAACAAGCTTACCAGCCAGACTGGGGTAGAATTTGTCTACTTAAAAACAGATAAAAAAATATATGTGGGAAAAACTGTAGCTGTTCAACCATTTGATAAATTGAGTCAGCGCGATTATGGCCGGCCAGAAAGAGACGATAGATCAGGCATGCTACCTCCCAAATTAGCCCAAATAATGATAAATCTAAACGGACCAGACAAAACTGGCATTCTGCTTGATCCTTTTTGCGGTAGTGGGACAGTATTGCAGGAAGCGCTTTTGATTGGATGGAAAAAAGTAGTAGGAACAGACAAAAGTGATAAAGCTGCCGCCTCCACCCAAAATAACATAAATTGGCTTATAAAAAAATTTGGCCTTCATGATATTAAAGTAAGAATAATGGCGATTGATGTCAGGAATTTGCCTGATATTTTTGACCAAAATTATTTTTCTGCTGTAGCAACAGAGCCTTTCTTAGGATCTCCCCATTTAACCAAACCTCAAGCGCCATCAGTCAAACAGCAACTTTTCTCCCTTTATTTGTCTGCTTATAAATCTTTGGAGAAAATTATAAAACCTGGAGGGAGAATAGTTATGGTATGGCCAGTTATCTTTGGCAGTTACTTGCCTTTGCAAAACAAAATTGCTGAATTGGGCTTCCGTCCAGTCGCCCCCCTTCCCCCTGAGTGGGAAAAAATATACCACCTAAATAAAAGAGGTAACTTAGAATATGGAAGAATTGGTCAAAAAATTAAACGAGAAATTACCATTTGGCAAAAAAAGTAAAGCCATCTTCATGGTTTTGCTTGTCAGTTGGTCTGTTTGGTTTGTGGTTTTTGTATATTCACAATTGTTTTTATCTTGGTCAACAAATTCTTCCGCTGTCAGCCAACAAAAAAAGCCAATAATAAGCAATAGGCAAAAAATGTTAAACCAATACACCTTGGTTTTTGGAGGGGATGTGATGCTGGCACGCCATGTGCAGGAAAAACAGATGGAAAAAGGCAGTTTTGCTTGTGCTTTCTCAAATATTGCTGATTACTTTAGCCGAGCTGATTTAGCAGTGGTAAATTTGGAATCGCCTCTTACAGATAAAGGGCCATATCCCCGCGCTGGATTTATTTTTAAAGCCAGAGAGGAAAATATTGCCGGGCTAAAATCAGCTGGTATTGATGCGGTATTTTTGGCTAATAATCATTTTGGTGACGCTGGCTCCTATGGAATGGATTTTACTTTTCAATTTTTGTCTGGTGAGGGAATTGAATTTGTTGGCGCTGGTCAAAATAAATCAGAGGCTTATCAAGGAAAAATAATTAAAGTGGGAAACTTGCGAGTTGGGCTTGTTAACCAAAGCTACAATGTTCCTTACTATGCCGCCACTGACAAAAGGCCAGGGATTGCCGTGCTGGATCTGGAGCGGTTGGAGCAGGAGATAGTTGCTTTGAAGAACAAAGGCGCTGATATAATAATTGCTAGCTTGCATGGCGGCATTGAATATGTGCGCCATCCTAATCAGGATCAGATTGTTTTTGCTCGTACTGCTATTGAGGCAGGGGCGGATTTGGTAATTGGCCATCATCCTCACTGGATTCAGACAATAGAGAAATATAGAGGAAAATATATTTTTTATTCTTTGGGAAATTTGATTTTTGATCAAAATTGGTCACAGGAAACCTCAGAAGGGTTGGTGGTAGCAGTCAAAGTCAAAGATAAAAAAATTACTGGCTTTGAACTTAAACCAGTGATTATTGAGGATAACTTCCGTCCGCGTTTTGCCAACCGGCAGGAAGCGGAGCAGATTTTGGCTAAAGTTGACCAAGATGATTTAGTTGTTAAAATAGAGGAGTAATTAGTTCCATTAAATAAGGGGGGGGTAAGGT
>WFTD01000073.1 GCA_015485755.1 Patescibacteria group bacterium
CATTACTTACTACTAACTACTAACTACTCGCTGCTATCTATTGTTATCCATTTGTCAAACATCTAAACATGTATAAAAAAATAACTAAAAATATATAAATTGTCAATCTTTATTGTTTTTTTGTTTTTTTAACCCGTGGTAATATTTATGAATTTGTTTTAATTGTTGGTTGGTTATGTGAGTATATATTTGTGTGGTGGTGATAGAGGCATGACCTAACAATGCTTGAACCGATCTAATATCAGCGCCATTTTGCAAAAGGTTGGTAGCAAAGGAATGCCGAAGGGTGTGAGGCGTGACTTTTTTGGTGATGCCAGCTATTTTAGAATAGCGTTTTATTATTCTTTCTACACTACGCGGTGTCAGAGGATGGATTTTTTTATCACTTTCTTTTTCTTTTTTGCTTTTGGCGCGGTCATGACGGACAAAGAGGGCCGGGTCCATATCCTGTCTTTTGTCTAAATACAATTTGAGCCAGTATTTTGCTTGGTTTGATAAAAATACAATTCTTCTTTTTCCACCTTTTCCTTGAATGGTAAATTCATCCTTTTTTAAATTTATGTGTTCCCTGGTAAGTGAACAAAGTTCAGACACCCTCATTCCAGTAGAAAAAAGCAGTTCCAAGATAGCTTTGTCTCGCAGTTTTATTATTTCAGGGTGATTGTCTTTTAAGGGGGCTTCTAGCAGGCGTTGCAGATCATCAACTTCAAGGAAATCAACTTCTCTTTCTGGCGTTTTGGCCAGTTCAATTTTTTCTGGAGATAAGGTTTTTATATCTTGTTTAGTTAAGTATTTAAGAAAAGAACGCAGGGCAATCAAATGGTAGTTTTGGGTTGTTTTTTTGAGGGGTTTGCCTTGGTGGTCTGTTTGGCGGTTGAGCCAAAGGCGGAATTGCTTTATTTTTCTTAAGGTTATATCAGTGGGTGACAGTTTTTTTTCACCTTGGGCCAGCCAACTAAATATCCTTAAAAGGTAAAAACGGTAATTTCTGATTGTTTTATGGCTACGGCCTTTTTCAATCTCCAAATAATCAAGAAATTCTTTGGCCAAATTTCCCAACTTACCAAAATTATTTAATTTGTCATCTTGGATATTATGCATACTATCATAATTTTACGACACAAATGCTGGTTAGACAAGATCGGGATATAGAACAAAATAGATAGGTATGGTAAGCGGTAATTGTTGGTGAGAGTTTGGGTAGTTGATATATAAATCTCCGGAGATATCTCCGGAGATAACTCTAAGATAAAAGGATGAGCGGTCGTCGCAAACAAGGGCTTGATATTTTATTTTGGTTGTGATATAGTATGTCTACTAAATATTAAGGGCGATTTTCCAGGTTTAGGGACCTTCCCTTTACTTAGATAATCGCTAAGAAAGGTATAAATATGTTAGACAAAAAGAAAAAAGAGGAGATAATCAAAAAATTCAGAACCCATCCCAATGACACTGGCTCCTCAGAGGTGCAAATTGCTATTTTAACAGCTGAGATTGAGGAGTTGACTGAACATTTGCGCAAGCATAAAAAAGATTTTTCTTCTCGCCGCGGTCTAATCCGCAAAGTAGTTCAGCGCAAGCGTTTGCTTAGGTATTTGGAAAAAGAAAACAATGAAAGTTTTCATAAGATTGTAAAAAAGCTTAAGATAAAAATAGCTCCGCGTCAAGATAACAGCCTAGATGAGGCAGTAGAAGAAAATACGGACAACAATGAAGGTGGTAAGACCGACAAATAATATTTTATCATTTAGCATGAAGGAAAAAGAACAGCGAGTAGCGGTGCTAGTTGATGTTGGCAATATGTACCATTCTGCCCGGGCTTTGCATAATGCTCGGGTAAATTATAGAGAGGTTCTCAAAGCAGTGGTGGACGGCCGCAAACTTATTAGAGCTAATGCCTATGTGATTAGGTCGCACAGCCAGGAGGAAGAGGGTTTTTTTGAGGCGCTGGAAAAGTCAGGTTTTTATTTGAAGTTTAAAGATTTGCAAATTTTTCCTGGCGGGGTCAAAAAGGGCGATTGGGATGTTGGCATATGCATTGATGCTATTAGAATGTCAAGCAGGATTGATGTTATAATTTTGGTTACCGGCGATGGTGATTTTGAGCCGCTAGTTGAGTATTTGCAAAACCAAGGCGTTCAGGTGGAGGTGGCTGCTTTTAGGGAAAGCGCTTCCCATAAATTATTGGAGAAGGCTGATGTTTTTGTTGATTTGTCATCAGATGTAAAACGTTTTACAATTCCAATTAGATAATTATTAATTATTATTAAGTAAAAGGGAGTGATAATGGCGGGAGAGGTTATTTGAAGTTAAATCATTTATAAAGTGTTTTATGGTGATTTAAGTTCAAATAACTCACCTTCCCTCCAATCACTCCCGGAAGGAGAAAAATATGACAACTGTAAAAAAATTTAGTTTAGAGTGGGGAGGGAAAAATTTAGAAATTGAAGTGGGTAAATTAGCCCAACAAGCTTTGAGCGCTTGCACTGCGCGTTATGGCGATACAGTGGTTTTGGCTACAGTCACCCAAGGCAGCGAGCCGCGTGATGGTGTTGATTACTTTCCCCTGTTGGTTGATTATGAAGAAAAATTATACGCCGCCGGCAAGATAAAAGGATCTCGCTTTATCAAACGAGAAGGCAGAGCTTCTGATGAAGCTATCTTGACAGCTAGATTGATTGATAGATCTATCCGTCCTTTATTTGATCCCAATGAGAGAAGGGATGTCCAGGTAGTAGTGACAGTTTTGTCAGTTGATGGCGAAAATGATCCTGACATTCCTGCGCTGGCTGCTGTATCTTGCGCTTTGCATTTGTCGCCATTGCCATGGCGCGGACCAATTGGCGGAGTGAGAGTGGGGCAGATTAATGGCGAATGGGTGCTCAACCCAACTTACAACGCTAGAGAAAAATCAGAGTTTGATTTGGTGGTTGTAAGCAAAGGCAAGGATGAGGTTGTGATGATTGAAGCTGGGGCAAATCAAGTTAAAGAAGATGTTATTGTGGAGGCAATCTCTTTTGCCCAAAAGCATAGCTTGAAATTAATCAAATGGATTGAAGATATCAGATCGCAAATGGGCTTGCCAGAAAAGGAGTTGACAGTTTCTTTAGAGGAAAGTGAAGAAGAAAAGCTTTTGAAAGATAAGATAGAAAAGTTTATCAGCACGATAAATTTGGATGATATTTTTCCTCATAAGTCAAAAGAGGATTATAAGCAAAAGATAAACAGCCTCAAGGGTAAGTTGGAACAAGAACTAAAAGATGACAATGAGGTTAGCAAAGAAATGAGAGCAAAGGGGCTGGTAATGTTTGATGAATATTTAGCCAAGCTGGCCAGGCGCTATGTATTTAGCAAGGGCAAAAGGGTTGACGGGCGCGCTTTTGATGAGATCAGGCCGCTGAGCGCTGAGGTTGGAATTTTGCCCCGCACCCATGGATCAGCTTTGTTTATGAGAGGAGAGACTCAAGTGTTGTCAGTAGTAACTTTGGGCGCTCCGTCTGATGAGCAATTTTTGGATACAATGGAGTTTGAGGGGAAGAAAAGGTATATGCATCATTACAATTTTCCTGGCTTCAGCGTCGGAGAGGTATCACCAATGCGTGGACCCGGCCGTCGTGAGATTGGCCATGGAGCTTTGGCAGAAAAGGCTTTGGAGCCAGTTATACCCCCTAAGGAGGATTTTCCCTACACTATTAGAGTTGTGTCTGAAGTTTTATCTTCCAACGGTTCTACTTCGCAGGCGTCTGTTTGCGGATCTTCCCTGGCTTTAATGGATGCTGGCGTGCCTATTGCAGAGGCGGTAGCTGGAATTGCCATTGGTCTTTTGACAAATCCTGACAATCCTAATGATTATGTTTTGCTGACAGACATTCAAGGCATTGAGGATCATGATGGTGATATGGATTTTAAGATTGCTGGCACAAAAAATGGCATAACCGCTATTCAGCTTGATATTAAGCTAGATGGTATTAGTTTGGAAATTTGCCGCCAAGCATTGGAGAGGGGCAAGCAAGCCAGGGAGCAAATTTTGTCAGTTATGAACAAAACGATTGACAAGCCGCGCGAGCAATTATCGCCTTATGCGCCGCGAATTGTCTCCTTTAGGATTGATCCTGAAAAGATTAGAGATGTTATTGGCACTGGCGGAAAAGTTATTAATGAAATTATTGATGCTACTGGAGTAACGATTGATATTGAAAGCGATGGTTTGGTTATGGTTACTGGAACAAATGAAGAAAATGTCAATAAGGCAGTAGAATGGATAAAAAATATAGTAAGAGACGTTAAAGTAGGGGAAGAATTTGAAGGCAAGGTAACCAGGGTGCTTGATTTTGGCGCTTTTGTGGAGATTTTACCCGGCAAGGAAGGGATGGTTCATATTTCTGAACTTGATTGGGGAAGGACTGATAAAGTGCAGGATGTAGTAAAGGTTGGTGACAAAATTAGAGTTAGAGTTAGCGGTATAGATGATATGGGCAGAATTAATCTGTCTCGCAAAGCTCTGCTTCCTCGCCCTGACAATTTTGCTGATAACAATCGCCGTTCTCAATCAAATCATCATCATAACAATCGCACTCGCCATCACAACTCAAATAACAAACACTCCCACAGCAGCAAACCTCATAACCATAAATAAGCATTGATATTTCATGCGAGTTTATTATCGCTTTATTAGGCATTTACTAATCGTGCTAATTAGCCTTACCGTTATTTTTGGCTTGGTGATAGTTATTTATGAGTCAAGCCAATTTTATCGGGATAACTTATCGTATTTACTGCCTGACAATATTGATATTTATTTGCACCTGCAAAAACCACTTCCTCTGCTTAGCAGTAGAAAGGCAGTAAAACAGCTGCAGCCCTATTTGCCCAACATTAGCAAGTGGCAAAACCAATTATCAAAGTTAGAAGATTTACCCTGGCAAGAGCTAGTTTGGTTCTATGATCAGGATGCTGGAGTTGATGGATGGTTGATTTTGGCTGCTGGCAAAGATTTTGTTTTGCCAGACGGGTTTGTATATTTGGAAAAGCCAAGTTATTTTCCAGGCGAAAAAATGCTGGCAGTAAGCAGCCAGAAAGCCGCTGATTATTTATTGGATTCAGTTAATACTGCAACTAATTTGCATCAATTTATTCAAAGCAGGATAGGAAAGACAAGAGTTGATAATTATTTATTTATTTCAGGTAAATTTGATTTAAGCCAAAAGATTGGTTATTTTGGCAGCAGCTTGGATCAATGGCAGTTAGGTGATAGCTTGGTTTTGCTAGAAGAGAACTATTTGTATTGGCAGAGCCTATCAGAACAAAAGTCGCGTTTTAGTTGGTGGGTGGTTAAATGGGGAACTCCCCAGTGGATAAGAAGTTTTGCTGATTCATCTTTGCTTGTTTATAATTTGCCGGCAATAAAATTACTTGATATTTTGCCGTATTCGGGTATTGATTTGGGCACTTGGCAGTTGAGGTGGGAAAATAAGTATGGCATTTCCCTAAAGGAGGCGTTGCAGGTGTTTGATGTTATTGATTTGGCAGTAGCAGCAAAAAAAGAGGCAGGGGATGTTTGGCAAAAAGGTTTTTGGCGCCAACGGGATTTTTCTTGGCTTGCTAGGCTGGAGTGGGATGGTGGACGCCAGGCAATGCTTGACAGATTGATAGCAACTGAACTTGGTTATTTGTATCCCACTTTAACAACAGTAAAACTGCCTGATAATTCTCAAGCAGAAGTTTTTACGGCTGTTCCCAAGGAATTTGACTACCAATTGTTTAGCTATGGGAAAACCAGAGGAAAAATTATTTATTTTGATGATGAGAGTTATATTTTTATTTTACCAATTTCATCGCAAATAGCATTGGTTGGCAATGATACTTCTTTAT
>WFTD01000074.1 GCA_015485755.1 Patescibacteria group bacterium
CAGTGATAGTGATTAATTTTAGTTTTATTTTTTTCATTTTTGTTTTGATTTTGCTATTAAATTATATCATTTTTATCACTTTTTGTCAAAATTGGAGATAAATTGGCCACGATAAATGGCATAATAAAAATTAATAAAAAAACAATTGATAAATCATTTTTAAAATAAGGAGTGTCTACCAATCCATGGGTGAGAATACTGACCAGGGCGGCGCTACTGCCTGCTAGCTGCCACCAAATTTTTGAAGAGGGATTAGTATTTGTTAATGCTTTTTTTAATCCTTTGCCAAAATAAAATATTAAGACAAAAAAACAAATAACCCCCCAAAGCCCTATCTCTAGCCAAAGGTTGAGGTAAAGATTGTGCGCTTTGACTACCTCCCACTCTAGCGGAGCTTTGAATAGGCGGGCGACTGTTTGGCGGTAAGGATTTTCAAAATTACCCAGGCCAATGCCTTTTAGGGGGTGTTCTTTGATTAGGGTTATAGCTGTTTGCCAAATTTGGCTGCGAGTTGCCAGTGAGCTTGTTTCAGGAGAGTAGATTAACCTTTGGATTTTAGGAGTAGTGAAGAGCAAAGCAGCTGCCAAAAATGACAAGAGCAGATAAATTTTGATTGCCTGGTGGCGTTTTTTGGTTTGAGGAATAAATAAAATTAAAGTCAAAACACCCAAAGCCATCCCCAAAAATCCACCTATAGATTGAGTGAGGATTAGGGCAGTAAGGTTAAGGCCAAGGAGCAGGGCAATAGCAGTTTTTTGTTTGCCTTGCGATAAGGATAAAAAATAACCAAAACCAAGGATGGTAATTGGTACAATCAGCATAGCTACATAGTTAGCTGAAACAAAAACAGAGTTGAGTAATTTATCAGATCTTAGACCCACTCCCAAAACAATTTCTCCCAATCCATAGACAGAGATCAAAGCAGCTCCAACCAAAAGGGCAAAAATCAATTGCTGTAAGTGGCGGTTGGTTTTTGTTAGCATTACTGTTATGCTGATTAGCAAAATAGGGTCAATCCACCAGCCTTTGAGAGCTCCAGCTGAACGGGCAAGGTTAGGGGAGGTTATAGTTGCCAGCAGAGCTGATCCCAACCACAGCAGCATAGCTACAATCGGGTATTTGTAGTTTTGGTAAAAGGACACAAGGGTTTGTTTTAATTTTTTTTGTTTTAGTTTGCAAGCAACAAAAATAACAACCGCTAGATAAATAGCCAACTCTAACCAAGTGGTAGGAATGCCAAATAGTTGCGTGCGCAGAAGAAAAGTAGGAAGTAAAGCAAAGAGCAGATAAACAGCCCACCGTAAATCAATCAAAGCTACGATCCCGTATATAAGTAAACTTGTCCAAAATATCACCTCACCCATTTTAATAGTTGATCAATTTTTAATACCTTAAGTACTAGTAAATATACTATTGCGCCCAGAATAATTTGCCAAATTACATGAACAGAAACAATCCCAATAACCAGCCCCATTATTAATGATGCAAAAATTACCTTCATTAAAACATTCAAATTAATTATTGGCTGTTTGGTAATATTTTTTATTACAAAATAATAAGCAAACATTACTGCCGCTTCGGCTATAGCAGTGATAAGAGCAGCAGCCAAATAAGAAAAGCGCGGAATAAAAACAAAATATAACGCCAAAGCGCTGAGTGAAATAGCGATAATATATTTAACAATCTTTTGTTGTTTATGCATAGCTACCAAGGAATAGCTTAACAATTGGGAATAAAATATAAAAGCAGTTGCGATAAGCAGTATTTGTAAAACAATAGTTGATTCAGCAAATTCGTATCCAGCCAAAAATATCATTAAAGGACGGGCAATAACAATACCGCCAACCACCAAGGGAATTATCAGGATGTGAAAAATAGCAAAACTTCTTTTCAGCTCTAATTGAAAATGTTGGAAATCGTTTTGCTGCCAATGACTGGATAGGCTAGGCAAGATCAGTCCCAGTATAACCGGAGGAAGGCTTACTAGAACTTCCAGTATGCGGTAAGGAGCTGTGTAAATGCCGACTTCATCAGGCGGTCTAAACCAGGAGAGGATAAGGGTGTCGGTTTTAAAGTACAAAATATTAAAGATGGCAAGAACCGCCAAGGGCGCGCTAAGTTTTATGATTTTTTTTAGATAGGAAGTATTGAAGTAGAGCTTTATTTTGACATATTTATTTGCCAACCAGAACATTATTGATAGATTTATCAAATTGGACAAACTTATTGCCGCTACTATTGATAATAGTCCAAGCTGGCGTTTGATAATAACAACAAGAAATATTAGGCCAATTGTTTTTCCAATTATTTCTACCAAAGATCCGATATGCATAGCTAGTTTAGCTTGAAACACAGCTGTAAGCAGCTGGTTAATTAGCACAGCATAAGTTGACCACATCAGCACAACCACTCCCAATTTAACCGTTAGACTATAGGGAGTTAGCCAAACCAGCCCGGCTGATAGCAACAGTACAGTGAGAGCGGATATTATTCTAAGAGACAAAATATTGCCAATAATTTTTTCTTCTTCAGATTGAGAAGAGGCTTTACCCAATTCGCTTAAAGTGACAAGGTACAATCCCCAGTCAACAAAGATGCCAAAAAATTGGAGCCAGGCAACTATGGTAGAATACTCACCAAAACCATTCTTCCCTAAGTATCTTGTCAAAAGGACAATAGTGACAATGCCAATAACCATCCCCATGGCTTTGCTGGCCAAGTGCCATAATGAGTTTAGCATTAGCTTGCGGAAATTTATCATAAATATATTGTATATGTTTTTTGCGATTGACAAAAGCGCTAAAAAATGATAAAATAATAATATCAAAATCAAAAAACAAAAATAAAAATAAAAAATGAGATTTAAAATAGGTGCAACAATACCTGCTTTGAATTCGGAAATAACTGATGATGATTTATATTTGTCTAGTTGGCAAAAAGAAAATAAACTAGGCAACATTACTGTAAATGACAATTCAGGTTTAGACAGAATACTGCTAAAGGATTTGCTGGCAGTATTTTTTATTTGTTTGCTTATAATGATCGTTATTGCTACTGGACTGAGGATTATTAAGGACAATATAGAAGGCAAGCCAATATTTTTGTTCGGTTGGTTGCCTGAAGTTAGAGGGCAATCATATCATTTGCGAGCCAACCCTTTCTCTATTCAGGCGGTTGTAGCCGCTGAAGAAAACCGTCAATTCTTACCAACAACAGAGGCTGAGGAAGAGGAAGGGCTAGGCCCATTGATAAAGATTGGCTTGTTCCAAGTGACAAAGCCACAGCAAATAATTGCAGACAGTCCTTACCAGGTTATTGATAGCCAAGGATTTACTATTTTAACCAGCCAGGGAGCGGTGCCAATATATGTTTGGTATGACAAAAAGCAAGACAAATATTTTTTCAAACACCAGCAGTTAGTTTATTCATCGGCAGAGGCATTTGTCATCCAAGCCAACCAGGGCGGTGTGTTGCAGATTGTATCATATTATAACCCCCCTAAATGGGATAAAAAAATAAGTGATAATAAATTTAGGCATAGATTGTTTTTGAATTATTCTTCAGCAACTGGTCAGTTGTGGATGATAAATGAATTGCCGCTAGAGGATTATCTGAAAGGTTTGGCCGAGACCAAACCAGGTGATAATTTTGAATATTTGAAGGTTATGTCAATTGTAGGCAGGTCGTATGCTTATTACCATTTAATAAATAACTTTAAGCATCAATATAATAATTTTCACTTGGATGCATATTGGGACCAAGTTTACCGAGGATATAATAATGAGCAAAGGCATCCTGATTTGGTCAAAGCAGTAGAGCAGACTAGAGGGCGGGTGGTTACCTACAAAGGAAGGGTAGCCGTTACCCCCTATTTTGCTCGTTCCAATGGCAGAACTAAATCATGGTCAGAAGTTTGGTATGGCGATCCCTATCCTTGGGTGGCGCCAGTGGAAGTGCCGTGGGAAAAAGGGTTTCAACAATTAGGGCATGGAGTAGGGCTATCTGCTATTGGAGCGATGATTATGGCTAACAATGGTTGGCAGGTTGATGATATTATAAAATATTTTTACCAAGGCGTTGGAGTAGAAAAAATTTATTAATTTTCACCAAACAAAAAACTAGGGAAATATTTTCCTAGTTTTTTGTTTTTGACATTACTGTTTGTCTGGTTTTTCTTCTTTATTCTCCTCTTTTTCCTGTTTGTCTTTCGTTTCTTCTTTGCTTGTTTTGGTTTCGTCTTTTTCTTTAGTTTCTTTTTTGGCTGTTTTATCTTTTTCTTCAGTTTTATTGCTTTTTTCTTTTAGGGCTTTGATAGACAGTCCCAATCTGTGTTCACTTGGTTCAAGAGAGACTATTTTAAAATCGTAAGTTTGGCCAATTTCCAGAACCTCAGCCGGACTTTGGATGGGGTAATCTGACAATTCACTAATATGAGCGAGTCCATGGATGTCTTTGTCCAGCTCAACAAAAGCGCCAAAGTCATTGAGTTTTAGAACTTTACCCTTTACCTTATCGCCAACTTTATATTTTTTGTGGATGTTTTTCCAAGGATCTTCTTGGAGGGCTTTGATTGAGAGGGATATTTTTGAACCTTCAATATCAATAATTTTTGCCTTTACTTTATCACCAACTTTGATAAAATCGCGTGGATTGTCTATTCTTTGCCAAGCTAGTTCTGAAATATGAATTAAACCTTCCATCTCCTCTCCAAACTCAATAAAAGCGCCAAAATCAACCACGCCAGTAACAACTCCTTCCACTATTTGTCCGACTTTGTATTGGCTAATAATGTCTTTTTGCTTTTCTTCCCAGGCTGCTCTTTCAGACAGAATAAGTTTTTCTTCTCTTTCGTCAACATCAATTATTTTTACTTCAAACTCTTGGTTGACATAGCCTTTGAGTATTTCTAATATTTTATTTTTATCTCCGCCTTCTACTCTAGGATAGTGTTCAGGGGTCAGTTGGGAGACAGGCATAAAGCCAACCACTCCGCCAATTTTGCACATCAGGCCCCCTTTGTTAGCATCAACAATTTTGGCCTTGATAATTGTGCCATCTTTTTTCATTTTTTCTAAATTGTCCCAAGCTTTTTGGTGGCCAGCTTGGCGGAATGACAATTCTAAAGCTCCCTTTTCGTTTTCCAATTCAAGAACTGTAGCTTGAACTTTGTCGCCGACTTTGAGGTCGGAATATTCCCCTGACTCATCTTCAAGCTCTTTGCCGCGGACTATACCAATGGCATAACCGCCAATATCAATCATTACTTCATTTTTGCCAACATTAATTACAGTTCCCTCAACCAACTCACCGGGAACAGGTATCTTTTGCTCTTTGAGAGCATTAAGCAAATCAGCCATCTTTTGCGGGGATGACTGTTTTTCCTCTGATTTGGTAGTAGTTTTTGTCATTTAATAATTATATTAACCTTTTTTGCAAAAGGCCCTGTCCGCCACAGGTTTTATTAGACGGCGGAAAGACTTGATCTAGTATAGTAAAATATTAGAATCTTGGCAAGCCCCAAGGAAATGATATACTAAATTTGCCGCTTATAAGTATTTTTTTAAAAAATGGGGTGGTTTTCTGGAAAAAAAACAGTACACAGGTTTGATCCAGTTCATATTAGCAAAACAGACCAAGAGCATTTTTTGCGCAATTATGCCGGGTTTGATAGGAATAAGCTCAACCAGCTAAAACAGCAAGCCAAGAAAGATGGTTTGTTGACTATGGGGAAATCATTGCCCAAGAGTAAATTTTTGCAAATACTAAAAAAATACGACCCCAAAGCCGCAGCTAAATTTAAAATGTATGAGCGTGACCTTGATAAGCAATATAAACAATGGCAAGAAGAACTCAAACAAGAGAAGATTAAGCAAGCAATAAAATTGAACCGAAAAAGAGAGCGGGCTGAAGAAGCTGTTCAGCGTTTGAGCGGACAGGTTTCAGCTACTGATTTGCGCAAACAGAGGGCAGCTATAGACGGCCAGAAGGAAAGTGATGTGTATGAACTGGCAAAGGAAAGAGCAAGGTTAAAAGCGCAAGGTTTTTCTGACAAGGAGATAACAGCAATGCGGATAAAAGAGCGCCTGCAGAAAAAAATTAGGGCGCAAAACAATGATGATATTGACCAAATAAAGGCTCAAGCCAAGGATTTGCCCGAGTTGCAAATTTAGCCAGTTTGGTTATTATTAAAAGAGAGAGATTTATTATCTTTATTTTTTTTATGGTTATTCGCTGGTGGGGAAAATCATTTATACAATTGACAGCCAACTCGCCCCAAGAAGGCGAGGTAAAGTTGATGGTTGACCCTTTTGCTGTCAAAACTATTGGACTGCGCCAACCTAAAATGGAGGTTGATTTGGTGTTGTTGACTCAAGGCGAGCTTGATAAGGATGTGCAGATAAAAGGTGATTATTTTTTGGTAAATGAGCCTGGTGAATATGAGGTCAAGCAGATTTTTATTTATGGCATACCTGAGCTTAACAAAGACAAACAACCAAGCGGCAGAATTTTTTATTTAATTGAAGCAGAGGGGATTAGTGTGGTTCATTTGGGTTTGGGCAGGCAGGTTGATTTTACTGACAAACAATTGGAGTTTCTGGAGAACCCGGATGTTTTGTTGGTGCCGGTAGGGGGCGGAGACAGCTTGACAGCCAGACAGGCAGCTGAAGTTGTGCAGAGACTAGAGCCGCGTTTTATTGTCCCAATCAATTTTGCTTTTCCTGGGGCCAAGGTTAAGCTGGATAAAGTTGATAATTTCATCAAAGAACTTGGCATTAAACAAGCAGACAGCAAAGATAAACTTAAGATTTCAAGCAAAGATTTGGTTGGTAAAGAATCAGAGTTATTTGTTATCAATCCTTAATTTGAAAAAAAGTGAGGTCTAAACAGGCCCAACTGAAGATTTTGGTGATAGTTAGTTTTGTATTAATATTGATAGTATGGCTGTGGAATGTAGGCAGGGGAGGATTGGTAGGATCTGGG
>WFTD01000075.1 GCA_015485755.1 Patescibacteria group bacterium
ATTTATATTATCAACATAAACACCTGGCAAAATCTTGTCTTTGTATAACCAAGCATAGGCACTACCACTGATTGCAAGCAAAACCAGCAAAACCAAAGACAAAATTAGCGCGAATTTATTTTTCTTTGTTGATCTTAAATCTATCTGCACTATTTTATTTTAATTAAGGAATCAATCAAGCTGCGCAGCTGCTCACTTGGTACCGCGCCTTTTACTGGAACTTTTTCTCCGCTTTTGCTGATTAGGACTGAATGGGGCGTTCCCCTGCCACCGCTAGCAACTGCATCATCATAATCAGCTTGAACCTTATCAACAAATTTTCCGCTTGATAAACATTTGTTAAATTCATCCACATTCAAACCGATCTCAGCGGCAATCTCAGGTAATTTGTTTAAATCCAACTTATTGTTTGAGGGCGTAATCTCAAATACTTTATCCAAAAACTGCCAAAAAGCTTCATTACCGCCAAGCTCTGCTGCGCATTCGCTGGCCTGAGCTTCTTTTCGGGCTTTGGGATGGAGATTGTCTAAAGGAAAATGACGGTATACCCACGCAAATTTATCTCCATACTCATCTTTAATTTGCTTCAAAGTAAAATGAAATCGCTTGCAAAAAGGACATTCCATATCAGAATACTCCACTAATACCACCTCGGCTTTGCTAAGGTCTCCTCTAATATGGTCAGAGCTAGTCACTGGCCTAATATTAATGCCATCCTCTTGTCCGCCGCCAAAGCCTCTAGCATTGGCCTCATCAAATTTTTCTATATTTTTCTTGCCAGCCATAAATGACTTAACCCCGCCATCAGCAGAAAACAACAAAACAAAAAAACCGACTGAAAAAGTCAACAGCAAAGAAAAAACAATTCCCAACACAAATGATTTGTAGGGAGACAATTTTGCCTCAGTATTGCTCATAAATTATTTATTAATAATAAAAAATTATTTTATTAAACTTTCAATTATTTTTTCCCAAACCGACAAAGGCACAGCCCCCTCTATTTTTTGTCCGTTGACAAAAAAAGTTGGTGTGCCTTTTACGCCTGCCCTTAATCCGGTTTGCAAATCATCTTCAACCTCCTGGGCATATTTTTTGCTAGTCAAACATTGGGCAAATTTATCCATATCTATCCCTACTGACCGAGCGTATTTTAAAATGTCATTCAAACTCATTTTGTCTTGATTGATAAACAACTGGTCATGCAATGGCCAAAATAAACCTTGGTCTTGAGCGCACTCACCCGCTTCTGCTGCCAATCTTGCCTGCGGGTGGATTTGATCAATAGGAAAATCGCGGTAAATAAAATATATGTCATTCGGATACTTCTCCAACAGTTCTCTGATAACAGGAAATGCTTGCCGGCAAAAAGGGCATTGGAAATCAGAAAATTCTACTATTTTTATTTTAGCATTGGGATTGCCTTTGGCAGGATCATCATCAGTATAAAGAAGCCTGGGATCAATAGAAGATCCGTTGCCTGCAACTGGATTATCTATGGCGGTAAATCCGCCTTGAGACAAAATTTGCTCAAGCAGCTCCGGCGGAATTTTGCCTCGCCTCACATCCCACCAAGCTGAAATAAAAGCAAAAACAAACAAACCAACCACCACCACAACTAAACCAATAATAAGCCGCCCGACAATCCTTCTACTCCTGCCTGAAGATTGCTGATCAGATAAATTGTTGTCTGGAGTGTAATTATTCATTAATCTCCTTTAGTGCAGTTATTATATCCTAAAATAAATAAAATTGCTAATTGAACATTTTTTTCACTTCCCGCCAAATAATTCTATTGGTCAAATATTCAACTGGAGCCCAATCATCCGTCAAAATAATATCACTAGCAACTACTGGCTCAACACTGCTAGCAAAGCTGCGAGTCAATCCTTCCAATTTTTCCTTTTTACTGTCAGGCAAAGAAAATTGCCACTCAATTTTCTGAGGAGAAGCAACTAACAATACATTGTATTGCTGGTCAGGCAGAGTGACCAAATAAACAAAAGGGAAGACTGAACGCAATGTCCCGGCCAAAGCCTGGGTAAGGTCGTTTTGAGGCAGTGCCGCTACATTAAAAGCAACTACTCCATCAGGGGAAAGATTTGCCTTGACCAGACGCCAAAATTCAACCGTTGTCATAATCCAAGGTATATATAACTCCTGGCTATAAGAGTCAATGATAATAAGATCATACGACTTCTTGCCTTTATTTAGTTGCAGAAAAATTCTGCCATCTTGGTTATAAATATTAACAGGCTGATCAGAAAGGGAAAAAAACTTCTTGCCTGTCTCTATAACTTTTTTGTCAATCTCTACTCCGTCTATTTGCAAAAAAGGATAAAAGTAAAGCAGCTGGCGGCTTATAGTCCCTCCAGCCAAACCAACAACGAGCACTCGCCTCATCTTGCGATCAGCTAAAGCTGGCAAAACATTCAAATAATCATAATAATAGCCTGTTAAAATTTTATTGGGATTGTAAACTGATTGGATCCCTAACCCCTCATTAAAGACTAATTTGCGTGTTCCATCTGCCTGCTCTTCTACTCTGATAAACTGATAAAAGGATTCCGTGGCATAAATAGTATTGTTCGGCTCAATTATAATAAATAAATTTGCTATAAATAAAATTATGCTCAAAACAACCAAGCCTTTATTATTTTTACGCTTTGACAAAAATACTCCTGTTATTATCAGCAACACAGCGAATAACAAAATTGTCATTCTACTCCCCCACCAAGGAATAAAAATAAGCGTTGGCATAAAAGTCCCCAAAATACTGCCAATAGTAGAGACGGCGAATATCCCTCCAGCTGCCTGCCCCACACCGCTAGTATCACTGGCTGCATAGAGCTTTACTAACAACGGGCTTATCATTCCCAAAAGCACCAATGGCAATCCCAACAATAAAGCCGAAACTGCCAAAGAGCCAATAAAAATAAAAAACGCGGCTGGCAAAATACCAGCTACAGAATTAATAAAAAATAAACCAAATAAATTAAACAAAAAAGGCAAAAATAAACAAATAACCCCGCTCAAACCTAGTAATTTTCCTGCCAAGGAAAAACTGGCTTTCTTGTCAGCTACTTTTCCGCCAAACCAATAC
>WFTD01000076.1 GCA_015485755.1 Patescibacteria group bacterium
ATTTACTACAATTTAGTCAAAGTTGTAATAGCGGCATTGTTAATTTATCCGGTCTCGCCAGCGATAGTTAGGGCAAGCGCTACCTCAACCGATCCGACCGTGCCGTCTGCCAGCCAATCAGACAGTGACAGCGTTCAGTCAAACGATAACACTGCCAGTCAAAGCAACGAAGGAGAGGCAAATGATAATCAGATAGTTATTGAAACCGGCAACGTGCAAGGTGGGGTTGATTTGTCCAACCAGGTTAATTTTAACCAGCTAAGTTTTGGTAATGAATCTATCAGCTCTACCTCCTCAACTTCCACTTTGGAATTTGATGGTGATGAAACAGGAATGGCCACTTCTACTGGTGAGTGCAGCGATTGTGGTAGTGATTTGTCTGGAAATTTTTCTACAGGAGATAATAGCGATAATGTAAGTGAAGCTGATATTGACAATAGCACTACAGTGAACAATGAAAATCAAGCTGACTTGAACAACCAAATAGAAGGAGAAGTTAATTCTGGCGGCAATACATCAACTAACAACGAAGACACAACAATTATCACGGGCGATGCTAGCTTATTTGCCAATATATTGAATTTAATAAATGTTAATATTGTTGGTAGCAATTATTTGCAGACAGCTTATAATTTAGTGGGCAAGGTTATTGGCGATCTGGATTTATCTAATTATCAAGTGGATGAGCTAGCTGAGGTTGTAAAGCAAAGCGATGTTTACCAAAAATTGCAGGCTTTAAATAAAGATACAGGAGATAGCAGTAGTAATTTTACTAGCGTTGATATAGATAATTCCTTGACAATCAACAACTCAAATCAGGCAAATGCTACTAACACTTTGAATTTGTCAGCCAATTCAGGCAGTAATACTGTCAGTGACAATGACGGGTCAGTAAAGGTTGTTACTGGCAATGTTTCAGTCGCCGCCAATGTTGTGAATATAGTCAACACCAATATCGTCGGCAATGGCTGGACTTTTGCTATTATAAACATTATGGGCGAGTGGGATGGTGATTTGATTTTGCCTTCATTGACCAATTTTATTGCCAGCCAGGATAATGATTTTTCCATTGATTGCCCTGATTTAAATTGTTTTGATAATATCGTTGCCGTAAACAGCAGCAGCGGTGAAAATAGTACTAATACCGCCACAACAACAATAGACAATAGCATTGCTATTGATAACAACAATGAGGCCAATGTTAATAATCAAATAAATATAGACGCTGTAACTGGCGCCAACCAGGTTGATGCCAATGGCGGTAATGTTGATCTAATAACGGGCACAGCTCAGGCAGTTAGCAATATATTCAATCAAGTAAATACAACAGTAACAGCAAATAATTGGGTATTTGGCGTTGTTAATGTGGTTGGTGAATGGGGTGGCAGCATTTATGGCAAGCCAGACGGTTTTGAGGAGAATAGTTTTGGCAATTATTTTACCTTTGGGTGGGGGGCTAATAATTTCTTTGTCAATAGCCAAAGCACGACAGCTGTAGGCGAGGAGACAGCAATTTCAGCTTTCAATCAAAATACCGGTGATGACAGCTTGAATCAGTCTGGTGTCAGCAAGGACAATTCTATTTCCATCAACAATAACAACCAAGCCAATATAGACAATACTATAAATATTGAGGCAAATAGCGGCGGTAATGTTGCAGCAAACAATCAAGGCAATGTTTATTTGCAAACTGGAGATGTAAAAGCAGTAGCCAATCTGTTCAATTTAGTCAATTCAAATTATATAGGGAACAATTGGACAGTAGCTTTGGTCAATGTAATTGGCGGTTGGGATGGCGATATTCACTTTGGCAGGCCTGATTTGGTTGTAACGGAGATAGCCACTGCTGATCCAGATCCAGCCGTGCCTGGCGGTTATATTGATTATTATATTACGGTTACCAACAAAGGAGATGCACCAGCTACCCAGGTGAATTTGACCGCTTTTTATGACCCTAGCAAGGTTCAGGTAGTTTCAGCTGATGGCGCTGAGGTAAAAGACGATCAAGTTGTTTGGACAATTGACAAAATTGGCATAGGTGAAATTGTAGTTAAGCATTATCGCGTTTTGATTGATCATAGTTTGACTGGCAGTGGTGATGTTAGCAACCATTCAGAAGTGTGGTCGGTGGAGGAGGACAGGAATCCAGATGATAATATTGCTGATACAGCAGTCTTTATCAACAATAGCGGCGTAAAAGTAGGCGGTTGGGGGTTTCCAGTGTCCGTATCTTATCCCACCGACACCAACCAAAACAACAACCAACAAGATGCGTTTGCCAACCCTGTTTACAATCAGTCGTTGGTAGTTAACAAAACTAGCGACGCTGGTGAAGTTGTTTATCGCGGCCAGGTTATAAACTTTACTATTGATTTGTTCAATCGTTCCACCGAACCATTGTTTGATGTTATAGTTTATGATACTTTGGTTGGTCCTGATGGCAAAGTTGTAAATAGGCAACAGTGGTCATTGGGCGAGGTAAAGCCCCAAGAGGAGATTACTATTGATTATAGTTTGCGGTTAGGCGGCAGCGCTCCCGCTGGAATTTATAAAAACATAGCCAGCGCTGACGGTTTTGATAGCGCCAATCGTTACAGCATTTTTCCTCAAAGCAAAACAACTTTTTCGCTATCATCAATAGATAAAGAGGAAATTGGCAATGTGGTTGACATCCAATATTTTTATCAGCCAGACAAAATAACTGGAGAGGAATATGAGGAGGTGGTAATTTTAACTAATACCGGAAGCCAGACTGTGCCGAGTGGACAATTGGTGGCAACTTACGATAGCAATGTTGAAATTACCAGCAATGATTCAGCTAATCGTTTTCTAATACCTGCTCTTGCTCCGGGAGAAAATTATACAATTACATTTAAAGTCAGGGCGAATAAACCCAGCTCTGATCCTCTGTTATGGCAATGGCATTATTTTGCTTTGGGAGATAGAGTAAGCGCTTTGGCTGTTAATTATCAAGTTAGAGATAGTGCAAACGAGGAGGGGGACGGTTCAGATGTCAAAACTGGACAAATTCCTTTGTTAGAGTCAACTGCGCCGCCACCCAGCGCGCCAACTTCAATAAATGCAAACAGGCCAGCTCCCAAAGTGTTGGGCTATGCCAAAGATTTTTCCCAGCTATTAACTAAAAGGTCTTTGCCTGTCAGTTATGCGATTGGTAAGGTTAGTTTTTGGTCTGAGTTTAGAAATAATATTTTTTCTTGGTGGGTATGGCTGTGGATTTTACTAGTTATTGTCTTGTTGGAAATTTATCGCCAGCAACAAAAAGACAACAAAACCATAAAACAAGATTAATATCGCTGTTTAACAATCAAAGAGGAGGCGTATTGATGGAGAAAATCAGCCCAATTCCAGTTAAATTGGGATTAAATGCCGTTGGTGTTGATGATATTGAAAGTTTGGATATAACTTTTCGGGGGCAAATTGAAGTCATAGCTGAAGCAGGAGGGCAGCGTTGCGTTTTGTTGGTGTCAACCTTGCCTTATGTTTTGGAGAAAATTGACAATAAAGCTTTGCTTTTTGGGCAGCAGCCGTTGTTTGTAGTTGGTTTTATTGATCAGAGGTCATTGCAATTGGCCAGAGTTTTTGGCATTGTCACAGATATAATAAAAGAGGAGCAGTAGTGTTTGTTTTGTTTGGTTTAATCTCATTTATATTTGTGTTTTATTTGGCATTTCTTTTGTTTAAAAGGCAGTTTGCTGTTGCAATTAGGATTTTAGCAATATTATTTGTCGGGGTTGTTATTGTTGGCGTTTATTTGTTAATAAAAATAGATATAAATCAGGCGATAACCGCTTTGGCATGGTTGGCTGTATCCTACTTGTTGGGAGTTTTTGCTGGTTTTTATTATTATAATTTTTCTTGCAGTTATATCCAAAACAACAAAGTTGCTTATTTTTTTCTGTTTGCTGTTTTTGTTGTGGTTGGTTTGGCCATTATTATTTTTTCTTTTGGCAAGGCAACCGCTTGCATAAATTAACTCCAACTTTGGTTGGAGTTTTTTGTTTTAAAAATATTTTAAATATGGTATAACACTAATATACTTTTAATTTTGTTTATGGCTGATAAGATAATAAAACTTGAACAATTTGAAGGGCCGTTGTCTTTATTGCTCCAGCTTATCAAAAAAGAAGAGCTTGATATTAGCGAGATATCTTTGGTCAAAGTCACAGACCAATATATAGCTATATTAAAACAGCAGGAATATTTACATCCAGATGAGCTGGCCGATTTTTTGGTAGTGGCGGCCCAATTGCTTTATTTAAAATCAAAGTTATTATTGCCATATTACCAAGCAGAAGAAGAGGAACAGTCGGAACTAGAGCAAAAATTGCGGCTTTATCGCCATTTTGTCCAGGCCGCTAAATTGGTTAAAGCAAAGTGGGAGGCGGGTAGCCAGTCAGTCAGCCGCCAGCGTTTTGTAGTTAAAAGTGAAATTAAATTTGCTCCGCCGCCAAATATTTCTTTGCCTGATTTGCAAAGAATTATGTCTGCGGTTTTGGCTGAGCTTGAACCTGTAGTAAAACTAAAGACAAAAAAATTAGACAATTCGGTAACTATCGGAGAGAAGATAGAACTAATCAAACAATTGGTTCAGAATCGGCGACAGGTATCTTTTAGCGTTTTGTTGCAACAGGCAGGCAGTAAAACAGAAAAAATTATCAGTTTTTTAGCCGTGCTTGAATTGGTAAAGCAACATCAGGTAAAAGTTAGGCAAAATAATTTGTTCAATGAGATAACAATAGAATTAAATAATTAGCTTATGAACGATAATGATAATAAAGCAATGTTAATCCAAGCTTTATTGCTAGCCAGCAGCAAAGCTTTGTCAATTGGTGAGATTGCCAAGGCAATTAGCCTCAATAAGGAAGAGGCTTTAGCTTTAGTTGAGTCTTTGGCTGATAAGTTTAACCGGCCTGATTCAGGTTGGTGGATTGTCAGCAATGGCAATAAAGTGCAATTGGCTACCAACCCTGCAGCAAGCGAGTTTTTGTCTGATTATTTGCAGATAGAAACTAAGGGAGAGTTAACTCGCCCGGCTTTGGAGACTTTGACTATTATTGCTTACCAGGGGCCAATTACCAAGGACGAGTTGAACCGCATTAGAGGCGTTAATTGTTCTTTGATTTTGCGCAATTTGATGATTAGAGGATTAGTGGAAGAAGTAAAGGAAGATCAGGAGGTAAAATATCAAGTGACAATGGATTTTGTTAAATTTTTGGGACTGGGAGATATCAAAGAATTGCCTGATTACGACAAAATGCATCATCATGAATTTTTAGAGCAGTTGGCGCAGGCAGACAGTTCCCCAGAAGAACATTCTGATAGCAACTTTAAACAATAAGTTGTATGTTGTCAGCTTGGTTATCATTTTTATTGTTTGTTTTTAGCATTAATTTGCCCCAGCCGGGTGCAGCAGAGGCATTTGGAAATACTTTTCTATCAGCGCGTCCTATTGTTCGCTCTTACCAAAGTAATATTGAAGGGGTGAAGTTGACGGCTCAGGCGGCAGCTGCGGTTGATTTGGCTTCAGGCCAATATTTGTATGCTTATAATATTGATAAGGTGCGGCCTATCGCTAGCTTAACCAAATTGATGACAGCTTTGGTTTTTTTGGAAAATAATCCAGGGTGGGACAAAGAGGTGGTTATGGGCAGAGCAGATGAGGTAAGCAAGGCCAAATATATTTATCGTGGCGAGAAGGTCAGGGTAAAAGATTTGTTTTTTGTTAGTCTGATAGCTTCTGATAATAATGCCACTATGGCTTTGGCTAGGTCAACTGGCTTATCAAGAGATGAATTTATTGCTATTATGAATAATAAGGCCAAGGAACTTGGCCTGGCAGATACTAAGTTTGAGGATATTACTGGTTTGTCAGAAAATAATGTTTCTACTGTAAGAGATTTAATAAAGTTGGGTATGGTTGTGTGGCAAAATCCAGATATTATTGCCGCCACTTCACAGCAGAGGTATTTGTTGTCTGTCGGCGGCAGACAGCGGACAGTGATTAGCACCAATAAAATGTTCAATAATTTTATTCAAGTAAAGGCGGCTAAAACGGGATATACTGAGGAGGCTGGCTATTGTTTTTTTGCGCGAGTGGCAGGCGATCAGGGTGATATTTTGTCAATAGCCCTGGGTAGCGACAGTGAAGAGAGCCGTTTTCAGGATGTTAAGGTTTTGTCATGGTGGGTGTTGAATAATTTTATTTGGCCATCGACATAAAGCATTTAAAGATTAATATGTAATAATGGATAAATTTTGCATTGCCAATTGGAAAATGCAGCTGACTATAAAAGAAAGCTGCCAGTTAGCAAAAGAGTTAAGGGAGAGGATAGATTTCTTTGACCAACCAAAGGTTGTTATTTGCCCAACCGCGACAGCTTTATCTGAAGTAGCGCAGGTGATTGGCAATTCGTCTATTAAGTTGGGGGCGCAAAATATGTCATGGTTAGAGCGAGGCAGTCTTACCGGCGAGGTCTCAGCTTTAACTTTGCAGGAGGTAGGGGCGGAATATGTTATTTTGGGACATTCGGAAAGAAGAAATTATTTGCGGGAGGATAGTATGATGATAAAGGATAAGCTGTTGCTGGCTTTGCGGTTGGGATTGCGGCCAGTACTATGCGTAGGCGAAAAGGAAGAAGAAAGATTGGCAGGCGCTACTCAGCAAGTTATTGTTGAACAGTTAGAATCAGTTTGGCCTGCCCAACAGACAGATAAAATCATTGTGGCTTATGAGCCGGTTTGGGCAATTGGCACTGGCCAAACAGTCAGTTTAGAGCAGGCAGAAGAGGTGGCTGCTTTGATTAAAAATAACAAAGGTGCAGACCTGCCTGTTCTTTATGGGGGCAGTGTTCAGCCAGATAATATTGGCGCATTTGCCCAAAGTGATAAATTGGCAGGAGTGTTGGTAGGAGGAGCCAGCCTGCAAGCTGATAGTTTTGTTAAGATTATTAATGCTTTTATTTAATTATGATTGTCCATATCAAAGATCTAGTTTCTTTATCACGCCAAAAGCAATTTACTTTAGGCGCTTTTAATTTGCACAATTTGGAAACAGCGGTTGGTATAGTGCGGGCTGGTGTAAACAAGCGCGCTCCTTTGATTTTGCAGATGTCAGAGGGCACTATCCATTATTTAGGTTTGCAGACTTTAACCTCAGCTTTGTTTGCTTTGGCTGATGAACTGGGAGGAGATATCCCATTTGCTTTGCATCTTGACCACGGCAAAGATGAAGATTTGATTAAACAATGCATCGCAGCTGGATTCTCTTCTGTTCATATTGACCGTTCTGACTTGCCTTTGGTTGAAAATATAAAAATTACAAAGCGAGTAGTTGATTTTGCTCACAGTCAGGGAGTGTGGGTGCAAGGCGAAGTCGGCAGGTTATTGGGCGGACATGGTGAGCAGGGCAGTTTGCCTGATGAAGTTCCTTTGGCTGATCCGGATGAGGTTAAGCGGTTTGTTGAAGAAACTGGAGTTGACACTATTACAGCAGCAGTTGGCACTGCCCATGGAATTTTTACTAACGAAAAAATAAACATTGTTTTGATCAAGCAAATCAAAGCTGTCATTGCTGATCGGCCTTTAGTTTTGCACGGCGCTTCTGGCACCAAGGAGAGTGATTTACAATCAGCTTTGCAAGCGGGAGTCAATATTGTTAATGTAGGTTCTGATATTAAATACGCTTTTACTTCTACTGTTATCAAAACAGCTTTAAACAACCAGTCAGAAACAGATCCGCGCAAATTATTAAAACCAGCCATTGCAGCTGTAACAAGCGTTGTTGAGAAAAAATTGGAATTGTTTGGCGCTGTTGGCAAAATTGATTAAATAAAAAATATGCCGTGGTATGAAATTTTATTGTTAACGGTCAGCTTTTTAGCTTTGTTGTTTATAATCACAAAGTTGCTGGCAAAATTTCCATTGGCAGCTAGAGTTGACATTGACGCTTTGCCAGAAAAAAAACAGGAAGCAAAGAAGCAGGAAATGATTGATGCGAGGTTGAGGCGAAAGTTGAAAGATAGATGGAAAAAATTATCAGAAAAATTGGGTCCGTTATTTAAAATCTTGTGCGACAAGTGGAATAAATTTTACCAGTATTTAGCAGAGAAAGAAAAAAATATTTTAATCAAGCATTGGCAGAAACAGAAAACAAGTTATAGTTCAAAATCGGCTTTGTCAGATAAAGTGACAGAATTGCTGCGGCAAGCCGAGGCTAGCATAAAGCAAGAGGATTTGGTTGTGGCAGAAAAAAAGTTGATTGAGGCGATTGCCCTTGACCCAAAGAACAAGCAAGCGTTTTTGCTTTTGGGTGATATTTATATTGAGCAAAAAAAATATGCAGAGGCCAGAGAGAGCTTTTTGTATTTATTGAAAATTTCGGGTAAAAAAGCAGAGTTTTATAATAAGTTAGGCGAGGTAGAGCAGGCCGAAGGGAATTTAGCTGAAGCAGAATCTTATTTTTTGCAGTCTATTGACCTTGATAAAGACAATGTTAATTACCTTTATAATTTAGCAATGGTTTATCAATTGGAGGGCGATGTTGATAAGGCTGATCAATATTTGGATAAAGTTTTGTCTTTGGAACCCAACAATCCTAGATATCTTGACGCCTTATTAAAAATAAGTATAATAAGAAAAGACAAAAATAAGGCGTTGAGGATGTGGGAGCGTTTGCGCAAGATAAATCCAGAAAACAAAAAATTGCCTGAATTAAAAGAGCAGATTGATAATTTATAATTATTTGTTATAATAGTTGGTGTTTTGTGGTGAGGATGCTAGATAGTAAATATTATTCTTGCTAATTGTCGGGTGCCGATGTAGCTCAGCTGGTAGAGCAACTCCATGGTAAGGAGTAGGTCCGCGGTTCAAGTCCGCGCATCGGCTCCAGGCAATTAGCAAGAAAGTTATCATATTAAAAACTGCATAGTTAGGCAGTTTTTTTATTAAAATAAATCCTTGATTTTTTGCGGTAAATCTGATAAGGTTTTAGGTGCTGTTCTTTTTTTAATTTTTGGTGAGGGTGGGTACCCAAGCGGTCAACGGGGACAGACTGTAAATCTGTTGGCATTCGCCTTCGCAGGTTCGAATCCTGCCCCACCCACCATTTTCTGCCGGGGTAGCTCAACGGTAGAGCAGTGGCTTTGTAAGCCATTGGTTGGAGGTTCGAATCCTCTCTCCGGCTCCACCTTTTCCCGGTTTGCTAAAATTAAACAGAAAAAATATGTCACAGGTCAACCTAGTAAAGCTGGAGTGTAGTGAATGCCATCATATCAATTATTACACTCGCAAGAATAAAAAGCTCAACAAGGAAAGGCTAGAGCTCAAAAAACATTGCTCTTGGTGCAAAAAACACACTCTCCACAAGGAGACTAAATAGTTTGTATGAACAAATTTTACTTTATCATTTTGACAACTGTTTTTTTGTCAGGTTGTATTAACTGGCAATCGGTTGATAGGGCAGTTATTGAGACTAATGAACAGTTGTCAAACCAAGCCAGGGAAGCGGTTGATAAAAAAGTTGAAGAGGCAAAAGAAGAATTAAAGCGCAAAGCCAAAGAAAAGAGTTATCAAGTGGCGGATAAAGTATTTCAGTTTGTGGCAGATTCCTTGACTAGTGAAGCTAAACGGCGCATAGATCAGTGGCTGGAGAAGAATAATTTGAATCAATATGGCGATCCTAAGGGTACTATGTATACTGGCGGCACGCCTTTGTTTGATGAATCAACTGGCAAGAGCAAAGATCGTTATGAATATATTTTAGAAAAATATCCAGAGCTGGTTGAAGAGTTGAATTTATAATAGCAGAAGGCAAAGTGTTTTTTAAAAATTTATATCCTGAGCAGAAGGCAAAGTGTTTTTTAAAAATTTATATCCTGTTTTTCTAAATTCTATATTCTATATTCTAAATTCTATATTCTATCACGGGGGTGTCGGTTAATGGTAAACCACGGGTCTCCAATCCCGACAACTGTCGGGACGATTCCCTCCACTAATATTTGTTTGAATTTTAAAATTTGTTATAGTTTTATTACTAGCTGTTTTATGCTTTTTCTAAAATTTATATTCTATCACGGGGGTGTCGGTTAATGGTAAACCACGGGTCTCCAAAACCCGAACTGGGGGTTCGATTCCCTCCACCCCTGCCATTTACATAATTAATTTGAATTTAAATAAGTGATCTCCAATCCCGACAACTGTCGGGACGATTCCCTCCACCCTCTGCCATTTTTATATTCATACATTTCTTAATTAGATAATTATGACAGAGAGTGTAGATTTCTATTATGATAAATTTCCTTATTTTTTTATAAAGACATGATACATTCAATGAAGTTGCATACAAAATATTTTAATAAGATAAAGGCAGGAGAAAAGAAGATAGAAGTGAGATTATTCGACGATAAAAGGAAAAAGATTAGTGTTGGTGATATAATACAGTTTCAAGATGCTAGTGACAGCCGGCGCATTGTTAATACGGAGGTAGTGGGGTTATTGCATTATAATAATTTTCAAGTTTAATTGATGATTTTTCTGTGGAATATTTTGGCGCCGACAATAAGGAAATGCTATTAAATGATTTGTATAAATTTTATAGCAAAGATGATGAGAGTAAATTTTCTGTTTTGTGAATAAGGATTGAATTGAAATAGTTTAAGTAATTAAATTTTTATATTTTTTGTTCATTTATGTTCACCCAGGCAAAAGACTTTTTAAATAAAAAAGTAAAGGTTAAGGTGGATAGACCTCTTGGTAGTAAACACCCAAAATATAATTGGACATATAAAGTAAATTATGGTTTTGTACCGGGAACTTTGAGTCCCGATGGAGAGGAACTAGATGCCTATATTTTGGGGGTAGATAAACCACTGGATCAATTTGAAGGTATTTGTATAGCTGTTGTTCATCGTACCAATGATGATGACGATAAGCTGGTGGTTGTTCCGGAGGAAAGTATCCATATATCAGATGAAGAAATAAAAAAACAAGTGGATTTTCAAGAGCAGTTTTTTGATTTTATAGTTATAAGGTAATAAAGTTATAGGTTTTTGGTTTTGTTTTTTGCGGTTTTTTTATTGGGCTGGGTGTGCTACTATAAAAGAGTGATAATTAATCATAATAATATGTCCTACACTGAGCCAACCGACAAAATATCCCCATCCTCTTTGGACTTGGATCGGGCGATTGAGTCTTTGCGGGAGGAGTTGGAGGCAGTAAATTGGTACCAGCAGCGGATTGATGCCACGCAAAATGAGGAGTTAAAAAAGATTTTGGAGCACAACCGTGATGAGGAAAAAGAGCATGCCGCCATGCTGATTGAATGGCTGCGGCGTAATGATGAGGCTTTTGCCCGAGAGTTAAAAGATTATCTTTTTACTGACAAAGAAATTGGTTCTCATAATTAATTTATGAGCATGAAAACTTCTCCGCGTGATGTATTTTTGCATCTTTTGTCAATTGTTACCCTCTATATTGGTTTGGTAAGTTTGGTAGTGCTGTTATTTCAGTATATTAATTATTCTTTTCCTGATGAATTGGGCAGGAGCTTTTGGCGTCTGACAGATGTTGTGAGGAGGTCAATGGCGTCCTTGATTGTAGCTTGGCCAGTTTATCTGGGAGTTCAGTATTTACTGCAAAAAGAAGCAAGGAAATATCCCGATAAGCACGATTTAACCTTAAAAAAATGGCTGTCATATTTAACTTTATTTATTGCCGCTTTGATTATTATCATTGATCTAATCTCTTTGCTTAATAATTTTTTGGCTGGCGAGCTGACAGTAAGTTTTGCTTTGAAAGTTGCGACTGTTTTGTTTGTTTTAGGTTCGGTATTTTGGTATTATCATTGGGATTTGCAAAAGTGGCAGCCAAATTCCAGCCTGCCGCGTTTAGCTGCAATTATCTCCTCGGTAATTATCGCAATAAGCATTGTGTCTGGATTTTTTATTATTGGCACTCCGGCTGAGCAGCGCGCTCGCCGTTTTGATGAGAGGCGAATTGACGATTTGCAGTTTTTGCAAGTGCAGGTGATTGATTACTGGCGCAGAGAAGGCAAATTGCCGCAATCATTGGCCGAGCTATACCAGACTTTTGTTGACGCTCAACCGCCCCGCGATCCGGTCAGCGGCAAAGAGTATGATTATAAAGTAAAGAGTGATGATACTTTTGCATTGTGCGCTGAGTTTGCTTTGCCCAGCAGAGAAGATGGCGTGGAATCTAAATTTGGCAATAAGTGGCAGCATCCAGCTGGGTATTATTGTTTTTCTTATACTGTTTCTGCTAGCCAGGACAAATTGTTTGCTCCACCACCTCGCCCTTATTATGATTAATTTAAGATTAAAATTATACGGTTTATGCAGGTGATAAACAAATTAAGCGATTGGCATTGGCTAAAAAGCAAGCCTTTGGTTTTTATTTTTAAACACAGCTCCTCCTGTCCAATCAGCAAATACGCTTATAGCCAATTAGTTGCGGTTGAAAAGGAGATTGATATTCCAATTTACCTTTTAACAGTCCAAGAGGCAGGAGAATTGTCTTCTTTTTTGGCCGATCAGCTGGGGGTTGAACATGCCACTCCGCAACTGTTGTTGGTACAGGATGGAGAAGTTAAAGCGGTTTTATCTCACAACAAGATTGAGCGGACAGCAGTTTTGTTGTTATTACAAGATTATTAGCATTTTTTGTTTTTCCACAGCATTTTTTTATTTGCCTAGCTTAATTTTGGCTGGTGTGCTATAATTTTTTATGTAAAATAATTAACCTAAAGGTTATGC
>WFTD01000077.1 GCA_015485755.1 Patescibacteria group bacterium
AAAAATTTCCTTGCCTTCTTTGTCAACAGACCTTAACTTTTTGATATTGCCAAACAATGCTTTGAAATCGCTGGCTTTCAGACCTCTTTTCAAAGCTTTCAGCATTATCAATGAAAACCTATGGGCATTGCGAACCAGATTGCGCGCAGCATCAGGCTGATTGCGATAGTACCAAGCGCCAACTTTCTCGCTAGTAATATTTGGATTGTTCCAATCAATCCGCCCTAGCTCTCCCATCACAAACAAGCTCTCAGCTGCTCTGTCTTGCAATTGACTGTCAGAGGAATTTTTATGGACATCCTCCAAATAATCCAAAACTTTTGCCTGCTTTTCAAAGGGCAGTTCTAAAATTGGCTTTACCAAAACTGATGGATAAAAATTACCCCCCATTTCAAGCCCCTTGAGAATTGAAGGCAAAAGTTTTCGCCATGATTCTATATCCATACTGGCATAATCTACTGTTCCCTGCCTCACTCTATCCTCAGTTGAGGTTGGCTCTTCTGGCAAAGCTCCGGGCAGACGCTTTTCTATTAACTTTTCCAAATGGTTCATAACGGTTTTATCCCCCCTGCTAGCAGAAGTAACAATATCCCTATAGAGTTCTACTTCGCTAGCTTTGCCATTGCCGCGCTGAATATGTTCAAACACAGCGGCTGCGCGCTTGTATTGGTCAACTGACGGATCTTTCAATGTCATTTCTACTTCATGATCAGTTGTCCCCTTTAAAGCAGAGCGGTGTTTTTCTATTTGGCTAAGTTCATATTCTCTCACTATTTGGGCGCCTCTCTCTCCTGACCGTGCCATTTGCTT
Organism: Patescibacteria group bacterium; assembly: GCA_015485755.1. Lineage (GTDB taxonomy): Bacteria > Patescibacteriota > Patescibacteriia > S139-126 > S139-126 > S139-126. Next base: position 811 of record WFTD01000077.1, read on the forward strand.
GACCAAAGGGCCAATCGTAACCTTGCCAATAGTGCTAGCAATAAAATTCCGAAAATCTGCCCACTGTCTTTTTTGTTGAATTTTTGGCAATTCCTGAAGTTGGGAGATTTTTTGTCTCTCTTCTATAAGCGGCCTAATTTCATTTGCAATATTAGCCACAGCACTCTCTCTCTTGTCAATAGTCTCTTTTAACGAGGAATCTGTTGAAGAATCTTTTTTCTTTTCGCCAAACAAATCTTGGAGTTTTTCTTCTATCTTGTTTAAATCACTTTCTTCCTCTAACTCTTCAATTTGTTTTTCATCAACTATGCCTCTTGCTAAATTTAACATTCGTTCTTTTGCTTCTGCTAATTCTGTGTCAATCTCATCTCCTCGCTTATTAATATCAATGCCTTGTTTCTCCATCATTTCCAATTCATTCTCTATTTCACTTTCCTTCACTATCAAATCTTCTCTTTTTTTGTCTCCGGCTATAGCGCTGCCCGCTTTAACCAATCCTTTTCCTATCGCGCCGATAGTATTTTTTTTCAAATCACTATAAGCTTTATACATTGACCTGCCGCTGTCTGCATATTTGGCCTGCTTTTCTGATTGGCGCAGTTGTTGAAAAGTTTTTACCCTGCCTGAAACGGCATCAATAGGCTTTTTGAGTAAAAAAGCGCCTGTTGCAATTGAAGCGGCTGCCATACCGTATTTTTGCACTTTTTTGGCAAACTCTCCCACTACTCCGCCTGACTGTTGGGCCATTTTTTGGGATATGGCAAGCCCGCCCATAAACAAAGCTACTGTCACCATATAACTAAGCAAAGTTCTGGCGCTGACTGCTGTGCCAAAATCTTGATTGGCCAAAACCTGACCCTCTTCGTTCAAAGCAAAAGAATTGGAAATATTCCCTTTTTGCACAGTCAAAAGAGCCAACCACAAAAAGAAAGCGATGATTGGTCCAGAAGTTAAATGCTGAAAAAACATACTCCACCACTGAGACCAATATTTAGGGGAAATAGCATAAGCCAAATAAGCTAAAGGGGAAATAATCACCAACACCCACAACATAGCAATACGATAAAGAAGCACTGCAATCATAATAAGCAAAACCATATCAGCAACTATAAGCATAAAAATTGCCAATAAGGTCGCTGCTGCAATCGTGCCTGCCTCATATTTAGTAAGATTGGAATCGCCTTGGGCAAAAGATACTAATTGGTAAATGCCAAACGCATCGGCAAAGTTGCCGGCTGCTACATCCTTAAAGCCGTTGACAAATGTCAACATTATTACTTGAAAAAAATCAATCAAAAATCCAGCAATAAGCTTGGAAAAGTTGATAAGCACAGCCATAATCACTAGCTTGACCAAAGTGCGCTGGTAATGATAAGTCTGGATTTTTAAAATAGTAGAAAAAGCTATAATAAGCAAAACTACAATAAAAAACATATTGGCCACATCCCTAGCCAAAGACCAGCCAATTTTTACCATTTCCAAATTAATAAATTGATTGAAAGAAGCGACAGCTACTAAAGCAGCAACAAACCAAACAAACAACTTGCCAAACAAACTTATGATTATGCTTGAAAGTGATAAAACTACATCTGTTACAAAACCCAATGCATCAGCATAAACGGTATTAGCCCCCAACACAAACACAATTACAAAAATAAAAGCAAAAATACCGCCTGATAATAAATATTTATTTTTGCCTGGCAGATACATTAAATGCTTTATTTTTTTATTTTATAACACTTAAATTATACCACAAAAATATTTTTTTATGAAATAGGTGGCGGTATATATTTTTTTGTTATATAATTTAATAAAAGAAAACTTATGGCAATAAACAAAACCACACCTCCTGAAATGGACCCAAATAAAAGCGATCACGACTATAAAAGGCAGCTGTATTTAAACCAAAGGTTGAGCAAATACAAACAATTATCACAAGGCAACCTCCTGCGGCCACCTGCCAATGCTTCCTTGTTTGCGGTTAAACGCGCAGCCCAAGCTGCATCCAAATCAGCCCAGCAATCCCAACGAAAAGAATTGGAAAAGAAAATGGCAAATGAAGCGGGCAGAAAAGCTATACTGACTGCGATGGGGTCTTTTACTACTATATTGGCAAGTATTCTAGCTTTAATATATTTAAATATTCATTGGTTTTTGTCTAGCATGTCACACTACCTGCCAGAAAAGTTAAAAAATTTTTTTGTGCAACCAAAACTATGGCAAAAAGCTGTGATTGCCATTGCTGATATTTTATCTTTTCTAATTATACTATTTATTATATTTTTTGTTATTATATCAAGCTGTATTATTAGTAGCCCATACAAAGCATTTTTCAACTATATATTCAACAACTTCCCGCAATCATGTTTCTCTTAATATTTGAGTGTAAATTATAAATTTGACAAAAATTTAATATAAATTTTAAATAAAATTAGGAAAACGGCATACAGCCCGAACATTAACAATCAAAAAACAACCAAAAAGGAGGATTAATCATGAAACCCTTCAAGTCATTTCTGGTATTTTTAACAACTATGCTATTGCTTGCGGCATACAACTGCAGCAATATTACCGGAGGCGGGGATGATGATAAGTCAGATCAAATTCAAGACATCATATACGTTCTGATGTATGATAGCGCTAGAGTGGATGCTTACTCATACAGACAGTTGAGTATAGCCCACTACAATAGCGATACCATCGGAACGGTAGTGAGGATTAGCCGGCATTTTTATATAAGAGTAAAAACAAAAAATGGCGAGAGATATGCTCGCCAAAAAGAGATAAAGAGGGTTAAAATCAACAAAGAAATAGCGACAATTCAAATGGGTAGCGGAACTATATTTGGAGAAAAGGATGTCGGGTACATAGAAATAAAAGGAGTGAAAATGGGCTATGCAGATGTTGAAGTTGAAATGGTTAACGGAATCAAATGGAAACTTAAACTAATTGTCCAACTTAATATAACTGGATATTATAGTATCTTCCCCGACGGAAAAGAAGTTGCTCTTTATCAAATACCCTCTGAAAATACTGTTTATGAAAAATGGCATGCTTTCTTCAAATTTGTCCCCCCCGTCAGTAAAAATTTAGATTCTATATACCCACGTCCACCAGGATATTCAAATTATAAAATAATCCTCAAAACAGATGGTTTTGATGTTGCCATAATAATAAACTATTATGACCCAAATGTGCCAACCCGGATAAAAAAACAAATAATATACAGAAAAATAAGCGACGCGTGGTAAGATAAAAATAAATAAAAAAACAAACCACTAGCAAATGCTAGTGGTTTTTCTTTATCTAAAAATAAACAAACTGCTATTGCTGGACCAATACTCTGCCATCAAAATTACCTGATCCAGTAGCGCCCCAGTTATCAGTTACCTCAACTCTAATTTCATAAACACTACAATTGCCATTGAGATTGCTTATAAAATCACTGCAAGGGCGACTATTGCCAGGATCATATTGGTAAGTGTGATAAACAACATGGGGGTCTTCTGGAGAGGTTCTTTCGTTGAAACTGGACTGATAAGAAGTATAGCCAGAATCATCTCCCCAGTAAACACGGTAAGATTTGAGCGGCAATTGGTCGTCATTGGCATCTGAATTGAAAGTAAGCCTAATATTCCCCCCGCCACCAGTAAGCAAAATATTGCCTGTGTTGCCATTTACTTTTATATTGTAAACTTTGGGCGGAGTGCCATTGCCAGTATCATCCCAATAAATATCGTTGCTAGGAACATAAGAACATTTATAATTACCGCTACATTCCCACTTCCACAATCCTAGCAACTTGGCATAAATTTCTCTTAATTGTCCAGAAGCAAAATTAATATCTTGATTATTTGCTTTTGTGATATTTCTATCAAGCGAACCATAACAGATACCGCCTCCTTCATAACACTTATTGACCTGATCAGAATTAGAACATAATTTGCCATTTTCAGATCCGCCATAACAAACAGCATAATCACAACTGCCCTCGCAAGCATAGGGTGTCCCTCCTCTGATATTTGGTCCGGAATTGGTGGTGTTTTCCACTTCCAAATATAAAGGCTGTGTATATCGCTCATTATCCCTTGAATCCCATACCTCAGGATTGTTGTCAAGTCCACTGATAACAGAACTGCCAAAAGGAGATTCGTCTGTATAATAATTATACGATAAACTGCTTAACTCATAACCGCTACCGGGCGATACCCTAGTAAAATAGGGGTATGATTCCACTCCATTATCGCCAATAGACGCTACCTTAGCAACATAAGAACAACTGTCTCTTAACTGAGCGTAAATACTGAATACACCTCCACCATTTGAAGGCGATGGGTCAAAAACCCTAACCACAAATTTATCAAATGTTGCATCATCATTCCAATACGCTTGATAGTCAACATAGTCACCATTTCTCAAAATTTCTTCAACACAGTTATATTTGTTAAAATTCTGACAGTTTCCCGAGCTGGTATATCTCTTAGACCAAGTATATCTACCATTTAACATAATGGCATCTTCTGGGTAAAGATAATAAGTTCCATTATATCTTATGCCAGTTTCCTTACTGACTACAATCTTAAAAAAGGCAATATCATTGAAAGTCAGCTCTCTAACCCTGCCCCTACTTGTAATACTAGCTTCCACTGGGCCATGGTCAGTGCTAACATAAAGGCCATCAAAAGAAAGATTGCTTGTATAATCATAACTTGGTAGCAATTCAACAGAATAATCTTTCCACTCAGGAGGTGATTCATTGTCTCCATTGCTGGCATCTTGAGCTGATGAAGTTCCACTCTTCAATCCTTTGGCTGCCAAACAATAATAAAGCGGGGCCCTTTCGCCAAAAGTCAAAGATTCCTCTCCTATATCTGAGGAGGATCCTTTTACTATATCAACCGGCCACCAATTGATACAGTAATTGGCATTGTTTGGATCCGGTTCAACACAATATCCGCGCCAACCGCGATAAGCTTTGCTGCCCCTGTCGTATTCGCAGCCAGGAGCATCCTCAGCTGGATAGAGCCGGCAGCTCTGTCCTATCAAAACCTCATCTGGATTGTCAGCCACTTTTAAGGCTGGTTCAATTTTTAGATTGTCAAACCAAGCTGTACCAGATTCAACCTCCCACAAAATCAACCGAATATTCACATCAGAAGAGCTGTTTTGAAAGCGCAAACTAAATGGCTTAAATCCCTTACTGCCGCCAACCATACCGCCCAAAGAGGTGCTAGAAGAGTTGCCGTTCCAAAATACTTCAACATTGACCCGCGGCCGGGTAGTGGCTGTTGTAGTTCCGCTCACACCAGTCCACCTAATATACCCGCTCAAAACATAATCACCCGGCGCCAAATCTATATACTGCACTAATCTCAATCTGGCTATTTCACCTGGATTGTTTTGTGAAATTGACAATTTAGCTGAATTGTTGCCGTCAACTTTATTTTTAGTGTCAACTGAAACTGAACAAATACTGCCGCCGCCGCTCTCCAAACAACCGCTATACTTATCCGTCCGCCATCCCACAAAAGGATAGTTATCAGTTTGGCTTAATCCTGCTGTATCAGGGTCCTCTGGAGCCACTTCTTCAAAACTGCCATTCTTTATGCTAGCTTTATTGCCAACTTCATACATCTTGCTGTAGGGATAATAGCCAAAAATAGTCCCGTCTTTGCCAGCGCCAAAGCCAGTCCAGTTGATTCCTGCTTTAGAATAACCTGACAAATAACGGATGTCCTCAATTGAATATTTGCCAGGACTGTAGGTAAGGGTTGAAGAGGTATTTATATCGCGATTCTGTTCAGCTGTTATCTCAATTACCTGGCAAACATCGCCCGCTCCGCCTTGGCAATCAAAATCACTTTGGCAAACGTCACCAGACAAAGAACAGGCCTTCTTTACTGGCGGGAAGCTATTGCACTCATTGTTGCTGTCAAGTCCATTGCACAAACCAACTGAAAAACATCTATCTACCTTATTGCCCTGTTCGTCAACATCTTCTACTCTAGTTTGGCAATACAACCATTCACTACAAGTTCTGTCTTTGTCAACTTTCAAAATAGTGTTAGCATCATTGTTGTAATAAAATGGTTTGTTGTTTACATAAACAAAGCTAGGATCAGAAACCGGCGAAGATCCATCAGGGGTTAAGGCGCTGCTATACGCTCCGGCAGTATAAGCTGATGGTGTGCCATCGGTCTTGTCAAACAACCGACATCCTTCAGCCCTATTAACAACCCCATTACAACTGGCTGCATCTACTGAAGTAGAGAGATAGTAATAGCTTGATTTGGCAAAACTTGGCCGACACAAGCCATCAGAAACATTGCCATTGATATCATTGATACCCAAACAATCTGCATCTTGAGTGCATGACACAAACTGATTGTTGGTACAGGCCTTTTCTCCTTCAGGATCAATATACTGAGAGCAGGAATTTTCATCTTGCGGACAAGCTCCGACCCAGCCATCATAATACAAATTATCACTGCTAAGCGGCTGGTTGGGTTCTCTGCTGATACAAATACCGACTGTGCCGCCGCTAGCAGAAAAATCACAATCAACATCACTCTGGCAAGCAACATTCAAATCATTGCTGCACACCCTTTCTGTTTGGCAAAGCTCATTGCTGCCCTGCTTGTACCAACCAAACTGTCCGGTCTGCTCATCTTTCCTAAACTCACACAAACGATTGCCTGGATCTATATAATAAGCCTTGCCACTGCCCTCAATACTGTATTCTTCGCAGTACAAAGCTTCTTGAGAGCAAAGGATAGAATTGGCTGAATTTGCATAATTATCCGGATTGTCTATAACAAACTCATCACTAAAGCCAACTATTTCACCGCTTTGCCTGTCTTCAATAACCTTGCCCATCAGCTTACAACCAACCGCATCAGCGCTGCAGTATTTATCAGGATTATCAACTACATAAACCAAACTGTCTTTTGGAACGGTAACATTGTCATAATAAGTGGCGGGATCATTAGGATCGTCATTTTCAGTATTGAAAGTCTCCTCATAAGGGGAGGATGAATTTTGTGTATCAATTACTGCTTTACAGCCAATCTTATCATCACTACACAAAGAAGAGAAGTTCAAAACGGCTGTTTGCGACCCATCGGTCAAATCATACAATTGACAGCCAAGTTGAGCGCCAACAAAAGGCTGATCGCAAATAGCTGGCGTCTGCCAAGAATCTTTTATCAAATAATAACTATTGGTAATTTCCCTTAAAATAATATTATCCAAATAGGCGCCAATGCCACTGAAATAAAAATTCTCAAAAGTGGTAGAATCTATATCAAAATCCACATAAAAAGGCCCTGCTTGGTAATAATTCCATTCAGTATCAATGGCAACTGTTTTATCTACTCTGCCATTTCTATTGACCAGCGAAACTGTAATATCACCAGCTGATTTTCCTTTTGCCCAAAATGATACGGTATAACTTTTGCCCTTTTCTATCAAACCCTTCACTTCTTTATAAACATACCTATCCTTATCCAAGGAATGCCCGCCAACATAAACAGATTCAAGCGAAAGAGTGCCGTTTATCCAGCCGCTGGTGGTAGCATTTTCAAAATCGTCACTCAAAATAATCTTGACGACATTGCCGTTGTTTCCCCGATACTCACGGCAACCAACTGCAGCAGCGCTACAGCTATTGCTCAATGATTTAATGCCGTAAATAATACTGCCATCAACTTCGCGGCGATAGGGGCGGCAATCATCAGTGGCAAATGTCACAGTAGAAAGCAAGCGAGGATAAGTATTGCCATCAGCATCAATAAACTGGCGGCAATCCAATCCGTCCGTTTGCAAATTGCAGGCAGTTCCTGTCGGTCCGGCTGGGGCTCCGCTGACATTTTCTGCCTGCAACCGCCAGGTTTTTAGCTGGTATCCAGTTGTATCTGATCCTTCCCAAGTATAGAAAATCTTAGCAGATGGATCATCAGGTAAAATACAAGTTCTAATATAAGAGAAATATTCAATTCCCTCGCCGCCTTTTTCTACTTCATCCAAATTGGTAAACCGTTCACATCCCACTTCCTCCAAAGTACAACTAGCAGCTGTTTGTGGGATTAAATCAACTTGCCTGGTAGAAGTAGAGAAGTTGGTTGGCAATTCCAAATACTGTTCATAGCCAGCACATTCAGAATCACAATAATCGCCAGACTGCAAAACTGCTGGAATGGGCGGATCGCCGTTAACTGGAACATACAGCGAGCAGCCCGCCTCCTCTGGCTCACACCACTGCAAATAATTATCACATTCTGGATCACGGTTGGGATCATTAGTATCAGTTGGACAATAAAGATTGGCTGGCGGCTTCTTTAGATAAATATCTCTTACCTTGCCCCAATTGGCATAATCTTCAGTGGTGGTTGATTGGACATAATAATAAATGCTTTCTGTGGTTGGCTCGTACCCAGTTGGCACTGAATAAAAATCAGTCAGTTCTATAAAACGGCTGCAGCCGGCATTGTCAGCAGAACAATTTTCCAATTTACGGTTGAAATATCTAGTATAACTAATATTGCCAAGGTCAGTGCGGTTGGCAATATCATCAACTGTAAGTTTGCCGTCAGCCCCCGCGCTAGACGATGAAGCGTTCCAAATATCAACTGCCCACTCGCCTTGCAAATTTTGAGAAGCTGAAAACACGCTACAACCAACCTGAGAAGCATCACAGCGGTTCAAAGTGTTTGACAAATAAGAAACAACTCCGCCACTTGCAGTCACCAAAGAAACACAGCTAGCGTTTTGCGGTTCGCACTGCTCTCCCTTAAAGCGCCAAACATTCCGTTCTGCTGTACAATAACCAAATTTGCGGCACTGACCATCAGGCCCTTCCTCAATACAAGACCTATCATCAGCGCAATAATCAGCCCGAGCGATAATAGAAATTTCTTCAATAATTTTCTCACCTGTCACAGGATCAGTCTGTCCGGTATCAATTAACTGGACATCGTCTTTTAATTTTTGCGGTCCCGGCCCTTCAAAGCGGCATTCAAATATCGGCACCTTCAATACCCAGTTAGGGTCAACCAAGTGATAAAAAGGAGAGGTGGGATCATCAAAGGCTTCAATCATATCACCCAAAGAATAGGTGCGAGGCTCCTGGCTGATATCCCTAATGTATAAAGCTGCCAGCTCCCAAGTAACCGGAATAATTCTATACTTGCGCAAAACAACTAAACTTCTATAGGGATAACCATCCAAATACGACGGCTCACTGCCATCACTATTAAAGCCAAAGGTTTTATTGGGGTCAATCATGCCTGCCTCTATTGCCTCTTTGACCGTCATTTTTTGGTTGACAGCGGCTAAGAAATCATTATCAATAACACAATTATTAAAAGCTCGTTGAGTTGGATCAGAGGGGCAGCTGGATAAATTGGCCGTGACATTGGTTATCCCTCCTGATCTAAATTGAGGGGTGATAAAGCCAGAGAAGTACTCTTTGGCGACTTTGGAAGTGTTGGCGGCGGCAAAACCGCTACCTGAACCATAAGACCCTGGCTCGCTCTTTTTGGGCAAGAAAAACAAGCCTTCTGTAAAAATCTTCTGCATCAGCCTTTCTGCCAAAGTATTGTAAAAAATTGAAAAAGCCCTGCCGATTGGCCCGTACTTTTCCACTTCCTTTTGCGCATTTTTCTGCTCCTCCTCTGCTGCTTGATCACGAGTGCGCTTTTTTTGGTCGGTTATATCACCGGCTGGGGTTTTGGTATCTCCAGATACGGTTGTTTTAAGGTCTTGGGTAGCATCAGGACCAGCCGTTTCTCTTTCGCTCTTTTTTGACTCTTTATTTTCCGACTTTTTCTCTTGTAATTTTACTCTTAACTTAATAAAATTGCCCAACTGATTTGATCCTGGCTCAAACAAATCGCTCAAAGCATTATAAAAATCTTTGGTGCTCATTTTGGCATTAAGCTGGGACAGCTTTAAACCTGAACCAGCTACTATATCTGTATTGCGAATATTAGAAACGATTTTGTTGAAAGTACAAGCTGGCGCGGGCGGAACTTCAGTTTTTTTCAGCCTCAATATCAAATCCAGCTTTACCAAAGGATCAAAAGGCTGACACAGGGACTTGCCAAAAATTTCAGTGGAAGCCGAATCTAAAAACTCGCCCACTGCTTCATTTTGGGCTTTTTTCAAAAATGTTTTCCAATTTTCTTGAAAAATCAAAGGTTTGCCGCCAGGACCAGCTGTAGTCAATTTTACCGCATAATCATATGCCATTCTTTGCAAAAAACGGCTATAAGCTCGGTTAAAAGCAATAAAAGCGCCTTCTTTTACTTTTTCCCAAATAAGATCTTTTACCTTCCAAATGATCCGAGGGATATCACCGATAGTGGTGGAAATGGTCGCCCACTGGGCATAAGCTGGCTTGGGAGTCAACAAAACAGCAGTGGGAATAGAAAAAGACAAAACAAAAAATAACACTGCTCCAGCCAGCCAGCGCCTTATCTTAAAGTTATTTTTGGGATTATCAAGCATGGGGATTTGTTGGGCTTAATTGCTTTGGTTAATCACCTCCAAATAAGCTTGCCATAGCTCTTCATCACTAACCTGGCTTAATGTTTCCGGCGACATTCCTGCCTTTATCAACTCTTGCCTTAATTGCTGCGGTGTTATCTGATCCTGACTAAACTGACTGCCAGACGGAGCGGCAATATCAGCCTGCTCATTTTGCAATTCTTGGATAGACTCTTGATAGAGATTGAGTAAAGTCTGGTCGTCAACTGAATTTATCACATTTGCGTCAGCCCCTTGTTCTATCAACAGAGCTCTTATTTCAGCTGGTGACAAATCTGCCTGAATATTTGCTGCGCCAATTCCGCTATTATTAACATTTTCGTCAAGCAGACAATTCTGTCCGGCTGGACAATTGGGATCATTGCCAGTTTCAATTTCAGTCTTATCCAAAAAACCATCAGAATCAGAATCCTCTAAATAAGGGGATGTTTTGTAAATATAAAGCTCGTCATAATCAGGCAAGCCGTCTTTGTCAGTGTCTTTTTTCCTTAGCTCTGCCAATTTATCAAGCTCAGACTCAACTGCAATTTTATTTTCATCCTTTACCTCCAACTGAAAAGGCGACTTGATTGTCTTTATTACATTTATACCACCCCAACCAGCGGCAACTACAGCTATGATGATAATTATTTTCCAGCCCCATTCATAACTAAATCGTTGTAATATTTTATCAACAAAAACAAAACGCATGTTTTATGGTTTTTATTAAAAAGAACTTAAACTTGTTTTTATTATACCAAATTTGACACAATTAGTCAAAATCACCACCCCTTGCCGGCAACAAATTTGGCCAATACCTGCCACTGTTCAATAGACAAATCCTCTGCTCTAATCTTTTCTGGCAAACCAATAGCAGCCAACATTTGCTTGACTTGTCCCTTGTCCACTCTCAATCCAGCAGACAAATTATGCGCCAAAGTCTTGCGCTTGCTGGAAAAACCAATCCTAACTATCTGCCAAAACTTTTTATCAAGCAATTTATCGGCGGGCGGCTTGATATCGCTGATTTTCAAAATAACCGAATCAACTTTGGGAGGGGGATAAAACTGAGTTCTCTTAACCTGCCTGATAATAGTCGGTTTGCCATAATACTGCACTGCCAATGATAATAAAGAATGGCTGCCTGGCTTAGCGCAAATCCTTTCAGCTACTTCTTTTTGTACCAGCAAAACCATTGTTTGAGGTGGGTTTTGGCTGGATAAAAATTTACGGATTATTTGCCCGGTCAAGTGGTAAGGGATGTTAGCGACTATTTTGTACTTTGCCGGCAAAGCTAATTCATCAAACTTTAAAACATCCTGCCTAATAAGATCAAGATTGGGATAAAGCAATTTTAATTTTTCCAAAACAACAAATAACTTCTCATCAATCTCAATAGCAATTACTCTTTGTGCTTGCTCCAATAATCTAGTGGTAAGAAACCCCAGGCCCGGCCCTATTTCCAACACAATATCTTCTTTGCCCACTTCTGCTGCCTTAACTATTTCTTTATAAACTTTTTCACTAATCAAAAAATGTTGGCTCTTGCTTTTTTGCGGGCGAAGATTGTGGATGTTTAACAAATATTTTGTAGCAGCTAAAATATCCATAAAGTTAGATTTTGTTTAAATCAGCTAGAGGTATCGCCCCTTCCCTTAACACAATGAGTTTACCTGCCTCGTCTTTACCAATGATGGTTGATGGCTTGCGCTGAGGTATTTTGCCTGCCTGCCAAATAATATCTGGCTTTACCTTGTATCGGGAAAATTGCTTGACAACATCAACACTGCTATAAAGCTCCCCTTTGCCGGAAAGGTTGGCGCTGGTGGCGGTAAGGGGATAGCCTAATTTTCTAGCCAAATATCTCAAAGTGTCATCAGCGCTTACTCTTACTACCAAAGTATTTTGCCAGGTAGGCACTGCTATTTTTTTGCCTGCTATATTTTTTACTTTGAGTTGCAAAGATAAAGGACCAGGCCAAAACTGTTTGGCTAATTTTCTCATAATACTTGGCAAATAAAAAAATTTTTCTACTTGAAAAAAAGATGAACAAATAAGAGGCAGGGGTTTGTCTGGTTTTCTTCCTTTGATAGCATAAATCTTTTTGACCGCCTTTTTGTTGGAACTATCAGCTATCAAACCATAAGCTGTCTCGGTCGGCATAGCAACTACAGAGCCAAGCTTTAGCGCTGCTAAAACTTTTTGCAAATTAACAGGGGAAGGGTTAAGGAGAAGCATAGATTAAGTAGTTAGTAGAAAGTGGCTAGTAGTTAGAATATTTTTGGATGGATTGATTTTCTCTTATAATTACTGCTTATACTCTTTTAAGTTAAAACTGCGTTCTGGGTTTGTTTTTGTTTCTAGCCACAGCCCTATTGACATAGAGCTGGGTAAAGTTCCCGCTGGAGTTTACCCTATATTTATTACAGGGCGGGGGGTAATAATAAGGTACAGATACAACAATTACTACTATCTACCACCCAGCACATAGT
>WFTD01000078.1 GCA_015485755.1 Patescibacteria group bacterium
TCAATTTCATAAATTGGGTTAAATTGTAAAAATTATATAATTTATTATATAATTAATTATATAATTAATTTTTATTTTTATGCCAAGAAGAAAATTATCTGAACGCAATGTTCGCAAATTAATGAAAATTGGCGGCGGTAGTTATGTGTTGACTTTGCCGATTGAATATATTCGCGAGTTAGGCTGGCAGGAATCGCAAAAGGTAGTGGTAGATCTTGATAAAAAGAACAAAAAAATAGTTATTAAGGATTGGGAAAAATAATAGATGAAATTGTTGATTGTTACACAAGCGGTAGATAGAAAACATCCTGTTTTAGGCTTTTTTCATCGTTGGATAGAAGAATTTGCCAAACATTATCAGCAAGTGATTGTTGTTTGCCTGGAGAAAGGAGAGTATAATTTTTCGGAAAATGTTAAAGTTTTATCATTGGGCAAAGAGGCGGGTAAAAATAAACTGGCATATTTATATAGATTTTATAGGTATATCTGGCAGGAGAGGAAGAGTTATGACAGCGTTTTTGTCCATATGAATGTTGAATATGTTATATTGGCTGGCTGGTTGTGGAAGTGGTGGAGCAAAAAAATTGGCCTGTGGTATGTCCATCGGGCAATCACTTGGAAATTAAAATTGGCAGAGAAACTGGCTGATGTTATCTTTACAGCTTCTGAGAAAAGTTTTCGCTTGCCCAGCGGTAAGGTAGCGGTAGTTGGGCACGGGATAGATATTGATATGTTTAAGCCGGATAATAAAAAAGAAAAAGAGATAGCAGTTTTGATGGTGGGGAGAATTTCACCAACCAAGAGGCAGCTTGAAGGAGTAAAAATTTTTGCTAGCATTCGGCAGAGTTTTCCTCAAGCCAAAATGGTTATAATTGGCAAGCCAGTGTTTGAGAAAGACCAGCTTTATTTGGAAAAAATTAAGAGCTATTTAAAAGATAACGATTTAGTTGATAAAGTTTTATTGAAAGGGGCAATGCCGCATAGCCAGCTGCCAGCTTATTATAATTCAGCATTGGTATTGCTAAATCTTAGCACTACCGGCAGTTTGGATAAGGATGTGCTTGAGGCGCTGGCTTGTAATACTTTAGTTGTTACTTCAAATGAAGCGTTTTTTTCTTTATTACCGCCTCAGTTTACAGCTCGGGATTTATCGGAAGCAGAGGAGATAGTCAAAAATGTTTTATCAGGGAAGCTTGATTTTCAAGGCAGGGCAATTGTAGCAGAAAAATTTTCTTTGTCTAATACTATAGCTAAAATATCTAACAACTTATAAAATTATGTTCAACCAGGAAGTGCGTGATTATTACAATCAAGCAATCAAAAATAAGTTCAATCAAGGTTATGAATATGAAAGATGGTTTAAGGATGATGTGAGGAAATTATCTTATCAGATGACTTTGTCAGCTTTGCAACATTTTGCCAAAGACATAGATTTTGCCAATTATTTAGAGATTGGACCAGGCGCTGGCACTTGGACTGATTTTTTCTTTACGATGAATAAATCAGCCAACTTTGATTTGGTTGATATTTCAGATGAAATGCTAAAGATGGCCAAGCAAAGGTTTGGCAGGTTTGGTAATTTTAGGTTTTTTCTTAGCGATTTTGCCGACTTTGTTTCTGATAGAAAGTATGATTTTATTTTTTCAGCGCGGGCTTTTGAGTATTTTTCAGATAAAGAGAAAGCTGTTAATAAAATTTTGACATTTTTGCAGCCAGGCGGGCAGGCTTTTATCATTACTAAATACCCTAAATATTTAAGAAGTAAGTTGTTTGGCAAAGATGTTAAGCAGCTGCATAAATACCAGATTTCTCCAGCTGATTTGCATAAAATAATATTGCGGCAAGGCGGATGCTGCATTGAAAAATATCCTGTAGTTTTGTATTTTCCCTTATTTAATAAGGCCGGATTGAATAAACAGGTATATCAAATTTTGCACAAGTACAAACTAAATAGTTTTATTGGCCTGTTTACAGAGTCTTATTTAATTAAATTCAGTAAAAAATGATAGTTGAGTTATTTGGCCCGGTAGGCAGCGGCAAAACAACTATTGCCAAGCAATTGCGTGACAGCAAAGGTTTTGTTTTGGTTAGAATTAACAATAAAGCAGAGCTTGTCTTGTATGGATTGAAATTTTATTTGCGCCATCCAGCAGCAGGGTTGGCAATGTTTACTTGGCTTATTTTCAGCTGTCGGCTGCAGTCATTTTTTCATATAGTAGTAAGCGTGCTATTGTATAGGCCAGCTGTATATATGAAAGCAAAGCAAGTTGATTTGGCGGTTATTGATGAAGGGCTGCGGCAAAACATCCTCTCAATTTTTGACAGGGAATTGACTACAGATGAAATAAAAAAGTATTTAAATATGCTTCCGTCAGTAGATTTGCTTGTTGGCGTCAGCCCCGATGAGATGGAGATTGACAGAAGATTTGAGCAGAGAGGCAAGGAGGCAAGACGGCCGTGGTTGCCAAGGGAGGCAGAGAAGAAGTGGCTGGGGGTAGTTAGGAAAAATTTTGAGAAAATGAAGTTTTTTTTGTTGAATAAAGACAATTTTTGCGTTATAGCAAATACCGAAGAGCTAATTGATTGTCTTAATAATTTATGGATAAACAAGTAGACAAAACTCATTATCAATTTGAAAGATATGGTCAGTTTATCGGCCGTTGGGTTAGCTATTTTCACCAAGTAAGGATTGTTACTAGCCTTAAAGCGCGTCGGGTATTGGAGGTTGGGGTCGGTGATAAGGTTTTGCAAAATTATTTACTTAGCAATGCCAAGATTGAATATGTTGGGGTTGATATTGATCCCGATCTCAATCCCGATATAGTGGCTGATGTTCTATCACTTCCTTTTGTTGATGGTGAATTTGAAGTTGTTTGCGCTTTTGAGGTGTTGGAACACTTGCCTTTTTCCAAATTTGAGACAGCGTTGCGGGAATTGCAGAGAGTCTCTAGCAAATATGTAGTTTTGAGTTTGCCTCATTTTGGACCGCCAGTAAAATTGAGCTTCAAAGTGCCGTTTTTGCCAGAGGTAAAACTGGCTTGGAAAATACCCTGGCCGCGACAGCATGTTTTTAATGGCCAGCACTATTGGGAAATAGGCAAGAGAGGATATAGCGCCGGCAAGATTAAGAAAATATTATCTAGATTTTTTGTTGTGCAGGATGATTTTATCCCCTTTGAAAATCAGTATCATCATTTTTATATTTTAAGAAAAAAACAATGAAAGTTGTATTTATATTAGGCAGTGGTCATTGCGGTTCCACTTTGCTTGATTTGTTGCTTGATTGTCACTCTCAGATTGTGGGGGTGGGGGAATTGCAGCATTTAGCGCGCAATCCTGTTTGTGCCTGCGGTAGGAATGTGGTTGATTGCCCTTTTTGGTATGCGGCTGCAACTAAAATTAAATATGATTTACAGGTGCACAGAAAAAAAATTGATTTTCTATTGAACAGGCCTTGTTTTTGGCAGCGCCGCGGTTTAGATTGGCGGCGCCTTGACAGCGAGAATGATTTTATTGGTGTTTATCAGTCATTATTTGAGCATATTTTGCAGCAGAGCGGCAAAGAAGTGATAGTATTATCAAGCAAGAGCGTGCCTTTATTTGAGTTGCTGCAAAAGAGCGAGGTTATTGAGCCAGTTGTAATTCATTTGGTTAGGGATGGTCGGGCGGTAGTTTGGTCATATATGAAAAAATATAATTCAACCCTCCCTTTTATTTGGAAATGGATAGCTGAGAATATTAAAGTAGAAATATTAAAGTTAAGATATAAGCAAATAAAATTTTTAACTATAAATTATCAACAGTTAACCAGAGATCCCGAGGGGACTTTGAAGGCTATATTGGCTGAGATGTCATTGCCATGGCAGTCCGAAATAT
>WFTD01000079.1 GCA_015485755.1 Patescibacteria group bacterium
AAAATAGGCCAGAGCGAAACATTGCGATCTGGGTAGGTTGGATCAGTCTGGTCAAAAATTGGGTAAGAGGAGGTAATATAAGGAGCGTCAGTATCATTATCTGTTCCAGTGGTAAAATCCCAGACCAAATAAGTAGACTGTTGGTTGCAGCCAACTCCGACATCACAACCAGTTAAAGTTAGCGAGCTTAAATCCTGCAAGGGGGTAGAATTTCCCTGGCGGGGGTAATAAACGCTATAACTTGTATTGGGGTCAAAAAACTGATCATGCTTAAAAATAACGGCATTGCCAGCTGTTTGCCAATAACCGTCAAAAACTTGCCCGCTGCTATTGTTCCTAACATAAAGCTGCCCACTAGAAGTAGCGTTGCTTACTGACTGCGGATCTACTGCATTGTTAAATACTGACTGAACAGAAGAACACAGGTAAACATCCTGTTTAGGATCATTGCCGTTGTGAGTAGTTTGAACATCCCTGATAATAAAAGCTGATCCCGGCAAAGTACAACTGCCGTTCCAACTCCAAACACCTGGAGAAACACAACTATAACAACCATCAGTAGATACAGTGCCGACTGTACAACTGCCACTGCCATTGCCAGTTGTCGCCTTGAGCAAAGTATTGAAAAGCCAGACTGTAATAGCGTAAGCCAAAGCAATAATAATAAGACCTATCACTCCATTAAATATAATCTTCTTGGCCAGATCAATCTTCTGCGTATTACCGCCGGCTGTCATCCAAACATAACCGCCGTAGATAATAATCAAGGTTACTATTATACCCAAAACCCCCAAAGCTATTCTAATAATACGGGCAATGGTTTCTCTAATATCACGCGTGCCTAGACCGATGGAAGTCCCATACTGCAAGCCAAAGTCAACTTGGGCCAAAACAACTTGCGGCAACAAAAAAATAACCAGCAATATAAACAAAGACAAAACTGTCTTGCTGGTTATTTTTTTATCAAAAGAAAATGTAAAAAATTTTACTAATGGTTGCATGGGGACTGAATTGACTGATTATTTTTAGGGAAATTTTTTCTTAACCAATTCAGCAACAACTTTACCATCAGCCCTGCCTTTGACCTCTGCCATCACGCCTTTCATTACCTGGCCAAAATTTCTATTTTCCTCAGGCAAGTCGCTATAAACTTTTTCAATTATTTGCTCTATTTCTTCTTGACTTAAAAGGGATGGCATATATTCCTGCAAAACTTCCAGTTCAAATTGTTCTTGACTGGCCAAATCTTCTCTTCCTTCTTTTTGGTATATATCCAAAGCTTCTTTTCTTTTCTTAATTTCTCTTTTCAAAACAGCCAGGCCAATTTCTTCTGTCAATTCTGAAGTTCTGACAGCAATCATTTCATTCTTCAAAGCTGCCTTCAGAGAACGCAAAACCTGCGCTCTTTCTTTGTCTCCTTGCTTAAGAGCGCTAATTATATCCTTATCCAAATCAGTCAATTGAGCCATTTATTTTATTTTAACTTTTATTTTAATATGTCCAAAACTATCCGTAATATCATCCAACTTGCCAATCTTGCGCAACCATTCTTTCTTCTCATTTATCTTCTGCCGGCGCAAAGCATCTTCTTTTAGCTTACGCTTGTTTTTCTTTTTGGTGTAATACCTAATTTTTCTTGCTTGCAACAAAACACCTGACTCTCTGCTTTTTTTATTGAATCTACGCAAAAATGCGTCAAAAGATTCATTTTCTTTTCTTTTAACTTCTACCAATTTAACTCACCTTCCTTTCTAAGTGGGGTTAATTTTAGTATTTATATAATAACATAAATATCTCCAATCTGTCAAATTACGAAAAACTAGCCAATCTTTTCTTTAGGGTTGGAACAACCTTTTTCAAATCAATAATTTCCTGATTGCCGCTTTCCATATCCCGCAGCATAACCGTGCCATCTAAAATTTCTTTTTGTCCTAAAATTAAAGTAAACTTAACCCCCAATTTATTGGCTAATTCCAACTGGGCTTTGAGGCCGTCCTTGGCTAAATTTTCAGCCACCTTAATGCCGCTCGTTCTAAGCTCTTCAAACAATAACAAACTTTTGCGCTTAGCTTCTTCTCCCAATTGGGCAACAAACACTTCTGGTTGATAAGTGCGAGGGGGTTCAATTCCTTGGCTACGCAAAACCTTAACCACTCTTTCAATGCCAACTGCCATCCCAGAAGCAGGGGTAGGACGCCCTCCCAACATCTCAATCAAGCCATCATAGCGACCTCCTCCTCCTAAAGCTGATTGTCGAGAAGACTCTTCTTCGCTCAACCAGACTTCAAAAACAGTCCGATTGTAATAATCAAGTCCTCTGACTAAAGTTGGTTTTAATATGCAGGGAACGTCCAGCTCATCTAAATAATCAACCACTTTCATAAAATGATTGCGGCAATCGTCGCATAAATAATCAACTGTTTGCGGAGCATCAACTGATAATGCTTGGCATTTATTTTCTTTACAATCCAGAACCCGGAAGGGATTTTTGGTTAACCGTTTTTTACAATCATCACACAATTCGCTTCGCTTTGGCTTGTAATAATCAACCAAAACTTTGCGGTAATGAGCACGGCATTCGTTGCATCCTATGCTGTTTATCGGAATAACAACCTCAAGCCCCAAACTTTGCATAATTTTGTAAGTCAAGAATATAATCTGAGCATCTACCATTGGGTCATCACTGCCGATTATCTCAAAACCGAACTGATGAAACTCACGCAATCTGCCTGACTGCGGCCTTTCCCGCCTCAACATCTTCCCCCAATACCACAACTTGACTGGCTGCGGCCAAGATAACATACCATGCTCAATATAAGCGCGGGCTACCGAAGCAGTTGCCTCGGGCCTAATTGTTACTTTATCCCCTCCTTGATCAACAAAAGAAAACATCTCCTTCTCAACAATATCCGTTTGTTTGCCAATCCCCCGAACAAACAAATCTGTTGGCTCTAAAATTGGCGTTTCAATCAAACCGATACCATAACTCTCGGCAATATCCCGCACTTGATCAAAAATCCACAAAAAATATTTAGAATCTTCCGGTAAAATATCCTTCATCCCCCGCAGAGTTTGAAAAGATTTTTTGCTAGTGTTTTTTTTGCTTGGAGTATCTGTATTTGATGTTTTATTTTTGCTCATAATAATTGAAGTTAGGCGGATCTAAAAAAAGATCAATCCGATAAAAAGGAAAGCCTCTAAAAATAACCCTGCCAATAATCAAACCCCTTTTTACCGGACCAAATTCTCTTGAGTCCAAACTTAAAGTCCTGTTATCACCAAGCACATAATACTCATCCCTGCCCAAAACCACTTTATTATGATTTATTTGCTTGCCTTTAAATTCGCTGGGCAAGTAACTGCTTTCGTCCAATTTTATTCCTTCAGGATATTTATCAGAATAAATAATTACCTGGCCATCAACAATCTCAACTGTTTCGCCTGGCAGTCCAATTATCCTTTTTATGAAAAAATTACGCTTGTCTAACGGGTACCGAAAAACCACCACCTCGCCCCTTTGCGGTTCACGCAAACGATAGCTTAATTCATCAATCAATAAATACTCATGGTCATAAAAATTAGGCTCCATGCTAGCCCCCTTAACATAAAAAGGCTGGATCAAATAATACCTAATCGGCACAATAATGGCCAAAGAGATCAAAGCCACCCTGATTACTTCCAAAATAACATCTTTAAAAGTTAGTTTGTTGTTTGTCTTGTCCATAATAACAATTGTTAGTGATTTAAACTGGTGGTCGTGCCTGGATTCGAACCAGGGGCCTCATGCGTGTGAAGCATGCGCTCTAACCAACTGAGCTACACGACCAACCCCTGCAACTTAACTATATAAAACTAATGAAAAAAACGCAGATTGTCAATTTTTTAATAGTGATATTATAAAACATCTCTCCCCAAAAGAAAAGACAATTGACTTACTGCTGTCATTATT
>WFTD01000080.1 GCA_015485755.1 Patescibacteria group bacterium
GCATAGCGCAATCCCTGTCCTTGCCGCCAATAATAATATCCTCCCCACACAAAGGGCAGCCAGACGCCTGATAACACCATACTAACGTGCTTTAAATGCAAAATAAAAAAACTAGAAAAAGCAAAAACCAAACCAGCTAAAACAGCCGCACTTTTCCTTAAATCAAACACTTTTCTGGACAGCCAATACATACCAAAAAATGCAACCATTAGATGCAAAATAACAAACATCTCCAGCAACCAATAATTAAACTCAAAATCTCCAGACCAAAACAGGGCCAAAAACACGTTTAGGGGATAAAAAATACCAGCGGCAATATCGGCTATAAGCGACTGGCCTCCCAGAATAAAATCATTCAACAATGGAACTTTGCCCATTTGCCAGCTGCTAATAACCAAATTTTTAAGAGGAAAATAAATAAAGGCAAAATCCTCCCACAACCAACTCTTGTTTGCAATAATTGGCCAAAAATAAACTAATAGATAAACAAGGAAAAATAAAAATATTACCATAACCTCAAATACCTTAAAAATGGCAAAGCGCCCGCTAGCCAAGGAAAAAATATGCTGCTACCTGGTTTAATTTCCACCTCACCAGCAAGAGGGTGGAAAATGCCTACCAGCACTGAAATACCTGACCACAGTAAAGCTATTATCAGCAAAGCAGATACTTTTTCTTGGTTTTGCAAATAATAAACAAACCACAACCACAACACAGGAACCAAAACAATAAACCACCTCATCCCATAAGCCACACCGCCAAAATTAGAGGTGCGGAAACCGTAATATAAAATAAATGATAAAATTCCAATTGCACTCAAAATAGATACAAATCGCAAGTGTTTATTTTTCCACCCCCGCCACATCCCTGCAATAGCAAACAAATAAATCGGGGAATAAAAAAATAATCCGTGCGTGCCAAAAATTATGTTAAAAAAATAAAGCCAAGTTGGTTGGTTGATGGCATCAATTCCTTGGGGAGAAAGCCAATAAGACCCTGGGTAATCATAAAGCTCCTTGCGCAAATAAACAGGCAGGAAACTGCCGCTAGACAAAAAAGTTAAAGCTAAATGGACAAGAAATGCAGGCAAACTGCCAACCAAATAAAGCCAAACTTTCAAACGGTAATCTTTACACCAAGCCCACCCAAGAAGCAGCCACCAAACAACAGCTGACAACTCAAACACAACCGCACTGCTAGCAAAAAAACCTGACCATAATAAATATTTATTACCACCTTTTTGCCTCAACAGATAAAAATAAAGAGATGCAAAAAGCAAGGCGGCTGCCATAATATGGTTGGTAAAGCGCCCTAAGTAAGCTGCCCACAAACTTACCCCTGCCAATACAAACAAAGCCAAATAACTATGTTTTACTTTGTAATACTTTAATAATTTGTCAGCCAAATAAATAGAAAGCAGCCATGGCAAAACCACAAATACAAACAAAATAGCTACATAATAAACATTGTGCAGTCCAAACAAAATAAAAGCTTGCCGAAAATCCCAAGGTAAAAATAATTCTAAAAATTTTACCAGTCCTGCCGCCAAAACTGACAACACTGGCGGCTTAGTAGAAATAAAACGCCCTTCAAGCCAAACTTTATCTACCGTGTCAATAAATAAAGAGTTGTCAATTGCAAAGCCATTGCCAGAAACCAATGACTCAACTGTAGCCAATCTTGATCCTTCTAGGTGGGTAAAGGGCAGATCTCTGCTGTAAATTAAAAAAATAATTACAGCCAGAGCTAGCCAAAATAACACTGCGGTTTTATTGATTTTAAATCTCATTGTTTAGACAAAAGAAATAAAAGCCAAGGAAAAGAATAAAATTTTTGCACTGCAATTGGCAAATTAACACCTTGCAGCCATTTATTAAAATCCTTTTTAGTCCAATAATTAATATGTTCTGGGTGTCTCCCTTTTGTTTTTAGCCAGCGCCCCCGCAATAAATTGCCAAGGCTAAACCAAGGCTCCCAAGGAACGCTAATCAATACTTCGCCTTTACTTACCCGCACTATTTCCCGCAGGGCCTGATCAGGGTTGGGCAAGTGTTCCAACACCTCCAAGCAGACAACCAAATCAAACTGATTGTCAGCAAAATCAAGCTGCTGAACATCACCTTCCAACAATTCCACTTGAGGACATAATTTTTTTGCCTCAAGCAATGCTTGGCTGCTGATATCAATCCCTACCAAATCAGCTTGCGGAAATAATTTGACCAAGCGGCTTAAAACAAACCCCTCGCCACAACCAACTTCTAATATTTTAAGAGGAGGGGCGTCTATTTTTTTCTTTAAAATTTTATCAACTTTGGCAAAGAAAAAATGCAAAAAAAACTTATTTATTAAATTGTTGTACTTGGCATAATTAGTGCTCATGTTTGTAAACATCACGGATTATTTTATCTTGGCTATCACGCCGCTGGCTTACTATAAGCTCTCCCAACAATCCTAGTGAAATAAGCTGAATACCAACAACAATCAACAAAATTGCTAAAAACAGCAAAGGACGGTTGCCAATTGGACGCTCGCCCAAAAACCATAACACTGTTAAATAAGCAGCGATTAAAAATCCGCTGCCAAAACTAAGAAAACCAAGTGAACCAAAAAAGTGTCCCGGTCTATAGGTAAATTTGGTCAAAAGTAAAATGGTAATAAAATCAAGCAGCCCTCGCCAAATTCGGCTTGAGCCAAATTTGCTTTTGCCAAAACGGCGGGGTTCGTGTTTAACCTCAACCTCGCCTACTTTAAATCCGTAACTATGGGCAAACACAGGCAAGAATCTGTGCAAATCACCATAAAGGGGCAAAAGCTCAATAACTTCCCGCCGATACGCCTTCAATCCGCAATTTACATCATGAATTTTAATGCCCGTAAACAAACGCAAGGTGATATTAAAAATACGCGACCACAATTTTTTGGCCAGGCTATCTTGCCGATGTTTTTTCCAACCTGACACCAAATCATACCCCTGATTTAACTTATCTAACAAACGGGGTATCTCTTCTGGTTGGTCTTGCAAATCAGCGTCAATCGTCACAATCACCCCCCCCTTGGAAACAGCAAAACCAGCCGACAAAGCGGCTGATTTGCCAAAATTTCTCCGCAAATCAACCACAACCACCTTTTTAAATTCAGCAAACAACCTTTGCATAACCTCCAATGATCCGTCCTTTGATCCATCGTTAACCAAAACTATCTCATAATCACTGGCTAGTTTAGGCAAAACCTTATCCAGTCTTGCTACTAATTCCGACAAGCTATCTTTTTCATTGAACACAGGAACTACTACTGAGACTGCGCTGTTGAAAATTTTATTGTGAGTTAGTGAGAATGGCTGCATATTGATCTTGGTAAATTATCTGCCAACCAGCTTTTTGGAAGTTATCAAGCATAGCTGATTGCCGTCTGTCAATTAAAACATAACGTGATTGAAAGCTGTTATTAACTATTTTTGTAACTTGCTTAACTCTGCCGCTGGTTATATAAGCCCACTGGTAATAACGACGCTTATCTTTATTATACAAGAAAGTTGGATCCAATCCTACTATATAACGGTTGCTTTGGTTATAATACCATAACATTGGAAATATACCCCAATCAGAATGAAAAACAATTTCTCCTGCTTTTGTCTTTTTTGCTAAAAATTGGGCAGCGGCCTGAAAAGAATCAATGGCAAAACCTTGTTTGAACTCTTGCTTTATCCTAATTGCGCTCCGCCCAAAAAACAACGCTATAAGCAAAAACAAACAAACAACACCAGCTGTCTGCAATGGCTTTGCTACTTTTAACTTGCGCCAAGCCTTAGCCATAACAGCATTGCCGTCAATATCCCGCCAAGCCAAAGCCGACCACCAAACCAAAAAAGGAACAAAATATTCAACATACCGTTGTGACTTCAATGTTAAGGCCAAAAAAACAAACAGCCACAGCCACAGCCAAGCTGTAGTCGCCGACACTCTCTCTATAAAATAAATCACTCCAACTAGCACCGCCAAAAAAACCAAACCAGCCAACCCCAAATCAGATGTTAAAACATCTAGTTTATAAGGAAACCATTCGGCCCCAACCCCAATTTTGTCTTGGTAGTTCACCAAAGCAATATGCCAAACTTGCTGCCAATAAAACTTTAAATTATTGGGAAAATAAGGATTAACAACCAGACCAACCACAACACCTCCCACAACTTGAAGCCAAGGAAAGTTTAATATTTTATCCTTGTTTTTTATTGATGCTACCACTGCATAACTTACCAAAAAAAGCACAAACAATGGCCAACCGCCATACAACCATACTGTCAACCAGCTCATAACAAACACTCCCAACTTATACCTTTGCTGAAAAAAATAAACACCTAACAACAAAAATGCCAAAACCAACGGCAGGGTTTTCCCCAGTGACAAACGAAAAACAAAAGGATAATTAGCTATCAACACCAACGTAAAAAACC
>WFTD01000081.1 GCA_015485755.1 Patescibacteria group bacterium
ATGTCCTTGGCTTGATCCGCCAAGTAAGCAGGGTTGCATATGTTTGGAGGTAAATTACCCAGTTCACGGGTTGTTTTTATACCTTTGGCGATAGCTGAGGCTTGAGTGACTGCATCAGCTGATTTTTTGTCAGCATAAATCTCCATGGTCTTAAGACCATGTTTGTCGTCTTTTTTGAAGTTTTTAGTGGCTTCATAACGGTAAGCTGCATACGAAGAGGCAATTGCACTAATCTTTACAACTGTTTGGTTGTCTATGTCTTTGTGTTGAAGAGATGGAATATAATTACTGACCGTTGTAACTGGGGTGCTAATGACAGCTTTTACTGCACTTGAATTTGCTTTTTGGATAACGGTTAAGTTGCATTTTTTTGCGTCACCCAAGCCTACTAGGACAATTCTTTGGCCTGATTTGGCAAATAAGGTTAATGTTTCTCCGGATTTTCCAGAAAAATCCTCGCTTTCAATGCGCTGAGAAATTTGGCCGTTGACAAGGGCGTCTGCTTCTTTGCTAAGAGTGTTGAATTTTTTGTCAGAAAAAAATCCAACTAATAAAGCATTGGAACTTGATTGTTTCGGGGTTGATAATGATGATGTGATTTTCATACGATTCTCCATAAAGGTCTTAGGTTATGTGTTAAGATTCGCTTTTTTAAGAAGTATTGTATGCTATTTCTTAACCGATTGAGCATTTTAAACAACTCTGTTGTTTTGCGCTAGTATTTTATCAACCCTGTAGAGAATTGTTTGTGCAAATTTTAGGACACTATTTAAGACTGGAAACCCTCAAAGCCTTTTTTGCCATATTAATGGTCTTGTTTGTATTCAGTGTGGGCTTGTCTTTTGCCGATGCTTTGAGACTAATTGCTCGTGGAGTTTTGCCTGCGTCCATGCTTTACGTTGAGTTGGGATTGAGTAGTATTGACGTCTTAACCATACTTTTGCCCTTGTCTATGTATTTGGCCGTATTAACAAAACTGGCACAAATGTATCGCAACCATGAAATTGTCATGTTTCATGCCTCAGGCGTCAGTTCAAAGCAGCTTTTGCGCATGTATCTACCGCAAATGCTGTTCTTTTTTGTTTTCTTAAGTGTTCTTTCTGTGTTTGTTTTACCTTATGTGTCGCGCACTTCAGAAAAACTGACTTTGGCAGCAAGCAAGGATGTTTCATTGATGGGCTTGAAAGAAGGAGTTTTTCAAGAACTATCAGGAAGTAATGCCGTTATTTATGTCCGTAAGTTGAACGTAAAGGAAAACCGTTTAGAAAATATTTTTCTCAACGTCAAGCACAAAGACAGAGTGGATACCTTAACCGCGGAATATGGGTACCAATACGAGGATGAAAACACCAAAGAAAGGTATATTTCTTTGTACAATGGTTTTCGCAATGAAGGTGTGCCAGGGAGTTTGAAGTACAATTTGCTGCGATTTGATCGCAACGATATTAAGTTGCCACGATTAAAAGGAAAGTCTGTTGACGTGGATGAACAAGGCAAAACACTTGCGGCTTTGTTGGCGTCAAGCCGTTCTGAGGATAAGGCGGAAATTCACAGAAGGATTGCACCAGCTATTAATATTGTTGTGTTGATTCTAATTGCCTTATCCATTTCAAAGTCAAATCCACGCGATGGAAAATACGGCAGTTTAGTTCTTGGCTTGTTGATTTTCACTGTCTATATTAATTTATTGTTTATCGCTTTTTCTTTAATAGCACAAAATAAAGTCCCTTCTTGGCTAGGAGCATGGTGGGTTCATTTGATATTTGTTGCTTATGGTTATTGGCGTATCTACCGAGCAGATCATGCGTTTAAGGGTGTGTAATTAGTTAGAATGAACAAGATTATCAATAAATATTTATTTCAGTCCATTAGCAAGGGTTTGATTTTGGCCGTAGCTATATTTCTTACTTTGGCCGTTTTGCTCGGTTTCATTCAGCAGATCAATGCGGTTGGACGAGGCGATTTTACTGTAGGTAGCGCGGTTTTTTATACATTGTTAACAATACCCAGTATTGTTTTTGATTATTTTCCGGTCAGTGCGGTTGTAGGAGTCATGATTGGTTTAGGGGTGTTGTCAGCCAATTCAGAGTTGGTAGTGGTTCAATCGGTCGGTTATAGTCGTTTGAAAATTGCCAAAATAACAATCATAACATTGTTACTGTGGTTGCTGCCGATGTCTCTTATGGGTGAATTTGTCGTACCACCTGCAAAACTTATGGCCGAATCGTATAGGAGTTCAAAATTAAGTAAAGATATTGGTTTGGGAGTCAACTCTGGTGTTTGGATTCGAGATGGAAATATAATATTTAATGCGACACCCTTGGGCAATGTGTATGACATTAAAAACAAAAACATTGTCATGGCAGATGTCACTGTCTATGTTTTGGACAATAAACTGCAAGTCATTAAGGTTTCTAAAGCCAAAAAAGCAACCCATAAAGGCGAAAGCTGGGAACTTGAAGAAATTGAAATTACAGAATTTGTTGACTCAGGAGTGGTATCAAAAAAACTTAAGAAGCAAAATTGGCCTTCCAGGATAAAGCCTGATATTTTAAGTATTACCCATTCACGACCCAAATACCTCAGTATTCGTGACATATTAAAATATAAGAATTTCCATCAGCAAAAACAACACTTGCCAGCTAAATACAAGGTGGCCTTGTGGTCAAAATACTCTTATCCTTTAATTGTTTTAGCAACAGTAATGACAGGCTTGCCATTTTTGTTTGGCTTGTTAAGGTCAGGAGGTTTTGGTCAAAGACTGCTTATCGGCGTGATGCTAGGCTTGATTTTATACTTGGTCAATCGCATGTTAGCCAATGTTGGTGAGGTCTTTAATATTCATCCGGTGTTGGTAACGGCCGTGCCTTCGGCCTTGATATTTTTTACTTCTTTGCTGCTATTGAGACCACAAAAAAAATAAGAAAGAGCAACAGTACTAAAAAACAATGACTGGCATTCTCATTGGTCTTTGGGCTTAACAGACTGTGAAAGTATTTATATGGCGTCTAAAAATTGTATAAATTCCGCTGCTTTTTGGTAAAAATCTTGGCAATAATTAACAAAACTCGACACGGGATTGGCTAACCATGTCCATCCAACTTTTTTTGTCTTTATTGAAGAATTTCCAATAAATTCCCAGTCCTAAAAGAGCGGTTGAAATTACACCAACAACAAGCCTTATAGAAGCTTGATTCCAGCTCAGAGTTCTTTGTGTTAAGTTGTTGGGTTTTATTTTTAATTTCCAAGCACGCATGCCCAGAGTTTGTCCGCCAACTTTCCACGAGTAAATATAGTAAAAAGCCAGTTCCGCCAAAAGTAACAGATCAAACCACAAAGTATGAGGTTTAACGATATTTCCATTTCGTACAAGTGCAACCATTAGAGAAGTCAGTAAAAAAATACCAACAATAGGAAACAAATCATAAAT
This sequence comes from Patescibacteria group bacterium, assembly GCA_015485755.1. Taxonomy (GTDB): domain Bacteria; phylum Patescibacteriota; class Patescibacteriia; order S139-126; family S139-126; genus S139-126. The sequence goes on from WFTD01000081.1 coordinate 3,431, forward strand.
GAAAGCAGCAATAAGTTTAAAAACAGAGGGTTTTAGCATGGTTTTTACT
>WFTD01000082.1 GCA_015485755.1 Patescibacteria group bacterium
GATATTTGGGGGGATATAACAGCCGCATGCCTTTGGGGATAATGTATTAATTTTATTTTATATAATATGATCAGAGAAAACCTAAAAAATGAAATCCTGAAAGCTCAACGCAATGAAATTACCGAATACTATCTTTACACTAAACTGGCCCAAACAATTAAATCGCAATCGCACAAACAAATTTTGCAACAAATTGCCGCTGAAGAAAAACAACATTATTATCTCTGGCGGAATCTTAGCAACACTGATGTCAAGCCAAATAAACTGCAAATGTGGGTCTACTACCTTATCATAAAAATTCTCGGAGTAAACTTTGGTGTGCGTTTGATGGAAAAGGGAGAGTCAGAAGCGCAAAAACTTTACCACAAGCTCAAACAAGTTGACGCAAATCTAGCCGACAGACTGATCCAAGAAGAATCTGAACATGAAGCCAAAATAATCTCTATGATTGACCAACAAAAACTAGCTTATACCGGCTCAATTGTTTTAGGATTAAATGACGCTCTAGTGGAGTTATCAGGAGCTTTGGCTGGCCTAACCTTTGCCTTGCAAAACACCCACTTAATTGCTTTGGTGGGATTGATTACCGGTGTTGCCGCTTCCCTTTCAATGGCTGCCTCTGAATATCTCTCAACCAAAGAAGAGGGTGGCAAAAATCCAATCAAAGCCAGTATTTACACTGGCCTGACCTACATTGGCGTAGTTGTATTTTTGGTAGCTCCCTATTTTATAACTACCTTGCCATTTTTAGCTTTGAGCCTTACTCTAGCCATGTCAATCATTATTATCTTTTCTTTTACCTATTATATCTCCGTAGCCAAGGGGCTTCCTTTTACCAAGCGTTTCATAGAAATGGCAAGCATTTCCCTTGGAATTGCCGTAATTAATTTTGTTATTGGCTTGGCAGTAAGGTGGTACTTTGGCATTGAGGCCTGATTTATTCCAACAGCTGAAGCTGGTCCCCCACTTGCAAACCATAACGCTCGCTCCAACCCGAATTAACTTCTAGCACATATCTTATTGGTTGGTTAGGAGAAAATAATTTAGGATAACTATCGGGCATTGCCTTTTCCACAAAACCAACCACTCTCATATTTTTATCCAGCCAGATTATATCGATAGACATCAACATATCCTTCATCCAAAAAGAAGGTATGGTTTCAGTTGGAAAAACAAACAACATCCCCTCCTGATCGCTAATCTTTTTCACCCCGCTCAATCCCTTTGACATTGCCAAGGGAGTATCAGCCACAATTAAGGTCATCTTAACTGATTTTAATTGAGCTGAAATAACTTTGCTGTTTTGAGAATTATTTTTTTTAAAATCAAACAAAAACCAACTTCCCGCTATTAACAAAACAGCGATAAACAAACCGATAAGAATTATTTTATTCAGTTGGAGGTGTAGAGGTTGCATTGCTTGCCTTTGCTTTACCGATGAGCCATCTCTCTGGCCACGGTCTGTAATAACTCTTAAATACCTGCTCTTTTACTTCGCCGTTAGGATAGTAAACCTTATAAGTAGCAATAGCACTGCCGCCCGGATGGGCGCTTTCCAGCTTTTTCCTCTCTCCCGGCGCTAGCGTGTCTGTCTCAGCATAAATAGGGTCACCTGGCGGAATAGTGCTCAAAGTGTAAGGTCCATCCACCTCTGATTTTCTGCCGTCACTGGTACCGTACAATTCAAATGTTACTTTATCTCCCTCAACATACCCTATTACCAAAATAGTGCTGGTGGTATCATTGCGAAAACGAAAATCTGGCTGAGGGGAATATATAGTTGCATCAAGACCGGGACCAATGTAATTTCCATCTCCATCTGTTTCATAATATGACACCCGATAAGAATGGTTGCGTCTAGCTGTCACGGGCAAACCCGCATCAAGTACAGCCCTGAACAAAGTAGTAGAGACTTGGCATAATCCCCCGCCAAATTCAGGCACAGTCCTGTCTCCTTTAATTACCAGCTCTGGCAAATAACCAGTGGTGTTATCTATGCGTCCAAGCGACTTGACTGTAGAAAACTCCTCTCCCGGCGGTATTAAAATGCCATTCAAAAATTTAGTTCCATTTTTTATATTCCAAACGCGATTAGGCGGGCTGGAGGCAAAAGAAGTTGTTGCCTTGCCTAACAATTCCCTAATGCCTAATTCGGCTGCTGTTTTATCAACCAAAGGTTTTTTGGTAACAACCGGCAAAGCAATTTCTTTTACCTCACTAGCTCCATTCATCCTTTCCAGCAAAGCGCTAACAATAAGATTGACTGTAGCTCCCTCATCCAAAACAATGCCAGACTGGGGAGGGACAAATTTTACCACTTTATCGTCTTTTATCTCAACTACCAAATCTTGAGGTAGGGTGTTTATTTCATCAGCTATTTCTGTAACATAAGCGCTGATAGCTAACTTATCCAACTGAGGCACTAATCGGTTGCCATTATAGGCAGATAATATCCACTTGCCAATCTTTTCCGGCGGTAAAACAAACTGCTTTTGTTTATATTTTAAAATGAGACTATCATTCAAAATTAATTCAGCCTGCCGCAGTGAATCATCTATCGTGGCAGGGTCAACCGTTGGAACATCTACCACAAAAGGCAGTTCAACTGGTCCAGTAGATAATTTTTCCAAAGCTGTTTTGACCAGCTCTACTGCTCTCTGCCTGTCAAGCAATAGTCCTTTTTGTTTGTCAGTTAAAACAGAAACTTTAGTGCCATCAATTTTATAACGAATATCAACCCTAGGCTCATCATAAACAACTGCCAATTGGTCAACAACCACTTGCAATTCTTTTTCATCAAAATCAACTTGAGGCTGAACTGCTTGCTTCTTTACCAACGCAGTTAACCAAGAAAAAAATCTTTGCCACAAACCACCATTTCTGCCAATCAAGTAAGCCGCCTCTGCTGTTTCAGCGGCCTGCAAATTAAACCCAACTTCACTGGGTAAAATAACCTCGGTTTGACCAGCTTTTGCCGTAGACAAACGAACTCTAATCCCCTGGCGCAAAAAATTGTCCTGTAAGTCAAGCAAAGCTTTCCTTGCCTCTTCTTTGGACAAGCCGCTTAAATTTATATTATCAACATAAACACCTGGCAAAATCTTGTCTTTGTATAACCA
>WFTD01000083.1 GCA_015485755.1 Patescibacteria group bacterium
AGTTATCCCCACTTTTATCCACTTTTCACCCTACTACATACATTTTACCCCACTTAACTAAAAAAATCAACCACCTAAAAAAATGCTGAATAACAGCATTTTTGTGGATAAATTTAAAATTTCCCTAAATTTTTATTATTTTTTATTATTTGAGAAATTTTTAACTTTAACTTTGATAAAGCAAATCAATAACCAACGCTGCTGTCCAGGAAAAATTCTTAGAACCAAGCCCCTTACCTGAAAAAGGATGATAATACTCATAAAAACCATTTTGCCAAACCAGCTCAAGTATACCCTCCCTAATCATTTCAGCCTCAGCTAACATACCTTGTTCTATTAACCCTTGATAAATAAGCCAATTAACATTTATCCATATTGGGCCGCGCCAATAATTCAAAGGGTTAAACTGGTGGGATTGACTTGACAATGATAACAACAAATAATGATCGTGCTGGCAAGTATGGTGGCAAAAATGAGAATGATGCATAAAATTACGAACAGCTTGAACTTGTTTGAGGGTTAATAAATCAGTCATCAAACCAAAAAATGAAGTAACTGTTTTTATACGAAGCTGCTGCCAACTAATTAAATCAAAATCATAAACAAGGCCCGGGGTTTTATCCCAGCCTAATATCTGCCATAAATTATTTTTAGCTCTATCTAGCCAATCGTCTATCTCGTTTGTATTCTCACCAATCAGCCAAGCTAATTTGCGCAAACAAAGGTTAGAATAATAAAACAAAGCGCTAGCGGCCGCGTCCTTAACCTTAAAGGGAGATACTTGATAAAACTTGTCTTCATCATAGCCAACCTGCTTGAACAATTCAACCAAATAAATATATTTATCATACATTGTCTTGGTCGGCCGTTGCTCAGCTGGCAAAGATTTGTTGTCGCTACGGGAATAATCAAACAAATAAGCCGGTTTAACCCTTTGCAGGGGGAGATCCCACCGCGGCGAATTGTCCAAACCAGACTCCCAAGGGTGAAAAATAGTAATTAAGCCCACACCCTCTGGATCTCTTTTTTTCATTAAATAACGGTGCCAGGACAATAATTTAGGGTAAATAAACTTAACAAAATCAACTACTTTATCTCTTTGCCTGAGAGAAGCGCGCTGATAAATATGCCAAAGCGCCAAAGCCTGCACTGGCGGTTGAATTAAGGCTGAAGTGGGCAAAGAGGGTGAGAATTTAGAATGATGTGACTGCCAAAATTCAGCATTAGGCCAATATTTGGATCGCTCCCGAAAAATAATATGCGGCAGCATGCCATTTTGCCACTGGCCAGAAAACAATGACTCCATCTCCTTTAGAGCTTTGGATAAGTTATAATTGGCATAACCAATTGCGCAAAAAGCACTATCCCATGACCATTGATGGGTATACAAATCAGATGAAGGAATGGTGTAACCGTTCCGCCAATTTTGCGATAAGATCCTTTGCGCACGCTCTAGTAATTTTTTCCTCTCCCCTCGTGAAATCATAAGCTTCTATTGTTTTTTACCAATACCAATATTAGGCTCGCTACCGTAAGCTGGTTCAATAATTTGCCACTTAGTTGTTTTCTTCAAGCGTTCTTCTCCTTTGGCTAGCAAATCCTCATAATCAACAAACTGGTCCTTAGACAAACCAACATTTTTTATCTGATAAACCCAAGCTAAAGTGTTAACTACAGCCAAACCAATACGCAAAGCTGTAAAACTACCGGGCCCGCTGACTACTACTATCCCCTCCAGCTTATCAGGAGTTATGTTTGCCCGCTGCAACAGCTTATCAAGTTCTGGAACTAATCTTTCTGAATGGGCAAACTTAGCAGGCACTTTGCTGGAAAACAAAATCTTGCCAGCCTGCCCCAAGGCTAGATAAATACTGCCAATATTGGATGAATCTATCAGTAAAATCATAAAATTATTTCAAAAAATTATGCCAATAAATAACCTCAATCAATCGCTTTGGCTTGCCTTTTAATTTGCCAAAAGTAAAATGGTGCTGGCAGGGGTAACCGCGTTTTGAGCAGTTGCTTATTGCTTGATTCTTGCCAATATAAAACCCAATATGGCGATGTCCGTCCTTTTCCGCCCAGACAATAACACTACCCAATCGCGGCCTTTTAATTATCTGCCAACCTGAAGCAACCAGTTCATCCTCCATCCCCTTTACAGTAAGAT
>WFTD01000084.1 GCA_015485755.1 Patescibacteria group bacterium
GGCAGGTTGAAGTTTGCTGAAGTGGACGGCCCCTTTTTGTCAGCTTATAGTTTTGTTTCCAGTATTTATTTTAAATTTTTACGTTTTATAGTTAAATGGTAAATAATGAAAATTGCCCAAATTTCAGCTGTTTTTCCGCCTTATAAGGGAGGGATAGGACAGGTAGCTTATTTTTATGCGCTGGAGCTGTCTCGGCAAGGAGAAGAGGTGGTAGTATTGACTCCCAGTTATGATGGCAAGCAATATAATTTTGATAAATTCTCGGTTAGATATTTACGGCCGTTGATTGCTTGGGGTAAGGCTGGATTTTGCCCACAACTTTTTTGGCAGTTGGGTGATTTTGATGTTATTCAACTTCATTTTCCCGCTTTTGGCCTGGCTGAGGTTGTAGCGGTATGGAAGGCGATTCGGCAAAGAAGGGCTAAGTTATTTTTATTTTACCACCATGATCTGAAAGGAAAGGGCTGGTGGGGCAAGTTTTTTACTTTATATAAAAAAATAATTATGCCTTTCATTTTGCGGCAGGCAGATAAAATAATAGTCTCTTCGCTTGATTATGCCCGCCATTCTGACCTAGCTAATTTTTATTATAGGCAGCAGGAAAAATTTGTCGCTTTGCCATTTGGCGTAAAAAGCAATTTTGTGCCAGTTGCTGACAAGAGCAAAACAAAATCCAGTAAGGGCATATCACCTGCAGAAAAAGTGATTCTATTTGTGGGGGGACTAGACCGCAACCACTACTTTAAAGGGGTTGAGGTTCTTCTGAAAGCTGTGGCTGAGCTGGATAAATATGTCAATTTTCCTTGGCGGTTGGTAGTGGTAGGCGATGGTGATTTGCGGCAATCTTATCAAGATTTAGCCAGGAAATTAAAATTGGATAATAAAGTTTTGTTTGTTGGTAGTCAGTCAGAGCAGGATTTGATTAGTTTTTACCAGTTGGCAGATGTTTTAGTTTTGCCCAGTATTGATCAGAGCGAGGCTTTTGGGTTAGTATTGATTGAGGCAATGGCTTGCGGCTGTCCTGTTATTGCTTCTAATTTGCCCGGGGTGAGGTGGGTAGTGCAAGCATCTCAAGCCGGCAGATTGGTTAAGCCAGGCAAGGCAGGTGATCTTCGGCTGGCTTTGGTTGATATTTTGTCTAATGACAGTTTGCGGCAGTCATTTGCTTTGCAGGCGGTTAATTTTATTCGCAGCGGCTTGACCTGGCCGTTGGTAGTTAAGAAGTTATTATCAATTTATAGGCAAAAGCAATGAACATTTCTTGGTCTAAAAAAGCAGAAGCATTTTCAATTGGCGCTGTTGTTTTGGCGGGGATAATATTGGCAGGAAAGCTATTTTATGGCCTGTCTCCTGTTTGGGGGTGGTTGTCAGCCTTTCTTTATTTGGCAGTATTGACAGTGTGGATGTCATTTTTTTTGCAAAATATATTTAAGAGATCGTTGAGTCTGTATTTGTCGTTATTTGTGGTTGTTTACCTGTTGTCGTTTTTTTTGGGGATTGTGATTGATTTATACAAATATTCAGATTATTTATTTTTACTCACCTTGTTTGTTTTGGCTGGTTTTGTTTATAGCTTGAAAATAATTGGCCAAAATCAACGCAGGGAAAATGGCAGCCTTGAAGGAATAGATGAGGCTATTCCTGGAAATACAATAAATGTCAATAAATATTTAGTTATATTTTTGCCGCTGTTTGTAGTGGCGGGATTTTTGCTTCTTTTTAAAAGCCGAACAGGAGAATATATTTTGACGCCATGGCAGGTAATTCCCAAGTTGTATGTTTATTTATTTTTGATAGTAACTTTTACCGTAGTCAATTTTATATTCTCTAAATTGAAGACCAAAATAATTTTGTTGATTATAATTATTTATTCTTTGGCTTTACATGCTTATTTGCCGTTTGTTTATCAGACTGGCTTTGGCGGGGATAAGTGGCGCCATTTGGCCTCAGAAAGATATTTGCTTGAAGAAAAAGTTTACAGCCCAGCTTTGTTTGGCGAGCCGATTAGGTGGATGGAGATTGGGCCGTTGCGTTTGCCAGAAGTTCTGGTAGCGGGCAATAAGACCTCTTACGGCAATATGTGGGCGATAACCATTGCTTTGTCTAAGTTTTTGTCAGTAGATGTCTTTTGGGTTGATTATTGGCTTGGTTTTGTGCTGTGGTCGTTGTTTTTGCCAGTTCTTATGTATTTGTGGGGAGGTCTTATTTATAACAATCGTCACTTCCGGTTGTTGTTAGCTTTTTTACCGTCAATATTTTATATTATGCAGTCGTTTGGCGCGATTACTATCCCGGTTGCTTTTGGCAGCTTGTTTTTTTATTTTGTTTTTTATTTATGGATGAAGTTTTATATATCAGGTGACAAATTGGTGCGTAATTTTGCCTTATTGCTCTCAGTTTTGATGTATTTTGGTTATATTTTGAATTTCTTATTGATAGCAGAAATAGCGGCAGCTGTTTTGCTTTTGCGAAGGGTGTCAAATAAAAAGTTGAAAATGTTAATAGCGGGCGTGTTGTTTGTTGTCTTCTCAACAACCATACCTTTGTTGGAAGCGGTAATGGGTTATGGCGGTTTTAAGCCATCTTTATTTAGTTGGCGTGGGATTATTAACGGACTGGCCGATGCTTTTGGTTCCTTGACAGGGCTAATTGCTTTTATTCCTCGTCCAATTCATATTGATCAGGGAAATTGGCTTTATAATCAAACTCGTTCAACTCAAAGTAGCGCCTCGTTGTTGTCTTTATCTGTTTTGCCGTTTGTTTTTACTACTTTAGTTTGGGGGGTTATTCTTTTGGGGGTAGAGAAGTTAAGACGGTTAACAGATAAGAGAGTAGCCAAGTTTATTGGCGTGGGATTGGTGGTGTTGCTGGTCAATTATATTTGGTCTTGGTATTTTATGACCGGTAACCACATTCTGGCTAGACGGTTGGATTTGATTATAGTTTTTGGCCTTAATATATTTTTTGCTTTGGGAATATTTTATTTGCTTGATAATACCCTGCCAAAAGTTAAGTGGAGCTATAAGGTGTTTTCATTGTTAATTATATTGTCAATTATCACTATTTCTACTTATACATCAGGGCCGTTTTTGGAGGTGGTTACTCAGGATGAGGTTG
>WFTD01000085.1 GCA_015485755.1 Patescibacteria group bacterium
ACACAATAACGTATCCCCCTAATCTTTTTTATCTTATCAATCATCCTTCCCTCAATTAAGCTTTGCGCTTTGATGATAAGGCTTTCCAATTCAGAATACAGCAAAAAATCTTTGTTTAATTGATAATATTTTTTATTATCCTGGTTAAAAGTTATCAAAAACCCAATTTGCTCTAAATTGTCCAATTCGCGCCTGACTGAATTAATCCTTTCGCCAATATCTCTAGTAAGCTGGCGCACATAATATTTAGAGTCAGGATTTAATAAAAACTTTTTTAATAATTTTACTCTCGTTCTTGAACTAAATAATTGTTCAAGCATAACTAAAAAAATAATTGTAAATAAGTTAAAATAATAACAACTCTAGCTTAAATAATATTGTGGATAATGTCAATGTCAGTTAGTATATACATATGACCTATTACAAAATCACAGATTTTAAAATCAACGCCAATAAAACTGGCCAAAAAGACCACTTTTTGTTTACCACCCTCACTCAGGAGACCAACCCTAAACTTGGCTACTTTCTCATTGGCTTTACCAGCGAATTAAATCAAAATCTATCAGAAAAGATAGCTGCCTTATTGTATGATGCGGCTAATTATTACTTTACTTACGAAAACGGCTTGTTGTCTCCAGAAAAAAGTTTTGAAGAAACAATAAAATTGTTCAACCAAAAATTCTATCAACATATCGCCGAACACCATAGTTATTCAAAAAAAATAAATATAACAATCGCCATCTTGGTTGACGGAAATCTCCATTTTGTTAACTATGGCAATAATGCTATCTGGCTAACAACTTCTACTCACAAAATTATCAACCTGATAAAATCACTTGGTGCTGACACAACTTTGGCTGGAGAAAAAATATTCAACCAAATATTTAGCGGAAATATCACCAAATACAAACGACTTGCCCTTACTAACAACAATATCTCTGCTGCTATTGGCGCAAATGAATTGCAAAAAATATTAACACGCTTGCCAATTGGCAGCATTGAACACCAGTTGCAAATCAAATTAGCCGAACGCTCCCCCAAAAACAACCAAGCAATTATTGGCACAATTATTGATTTCTCCCCAACTGCTCATACCGCTACTACCCCCGCTAAAGTTCCACCAGAACAATCTCTGCACAATCTATTTAAATTGACCAACCAAACTAAAAAATTTCTCCAGCCAAAAATAATGCCTGATTTTAATAAACTCATACAAATTTGGCACGCGATAAAACCAAAACAACCAAAAAAATCACTATCCTTCAAAAGGATACAAAAACGATTTCCTCCCTTTTCTTTTGCTAAGCTCAAAATAAATAAAAATAAAATAAAAGACATATCAAAATTACCCCAAAAAATAAAAATGCCTTCAACCAAAAAATCTTTGCGCCTGCCAGCGCCTAAAAATCTATTAACCGAAATACGCTTCCATACAAAAAGATGGTCAACTGCTTTCAAGTCACTGCCGCGCTCAAGCAAAATATTGCTCGTGCTGGCCCTGCTGCTTCTAATAACATTTTCCCTTAGCATTAGATTCATCAATACCAAAAAAACTACATCAATATCAACAACCTATTTAGAAGATATAACCCAGCAGATAAAAGATCTGCATGACAAAACCGAAGCGGCTATTATCTATGGCAATAATAAAGATGCCCGCAAATACCTTGACCAAAGCTTAAACTTAATTCAACAAATACCTGACAATAACAAAAAAAGGAAAGAGCTCAAAGATTCACTTATGGCCAAATACGACAACCTTTACCAAAGGCTAAACAAAATCAGCAAAATACCATCTCCTTTTCTTTTTCTTGACCTGCAAACATTCAACCAGCAAATTAACAGCCAGCAAATTACCAATCTCAATAACAGCTTGCTTGTCCTATCAAAATCCAGCCTTCTTCAAATTAATATTAACGACCAGTCAATTGAGGATAAGACCAAAGATATAAGCTCCAATCCTGACTTTAACTTTATCGCTGTCAGCGGTAATGATGTCGCCATTGTCAACCAAAATAACAACCTTCTCCTCTATAACCCAAACGAAAAAGAGCTGCTAACTAGTCAAACAATATCTACTGCTAACCAAAATATTGCAGCAATAGCCAGCTATAACCGCCGCCTTTATTTGCTTGACAAAGGCAATGGGCAAATTTGGAGATTAAACCGACAAGGAAATAATTTCTCCCCGCCTCGGGCCTGGTTGAAAGAAGAGGTTAGCAATAATGAAGGATGGCGCGATTTTAACATTGATGGAACTATTTATATTCTCAACAACGGCAATATTGAACAATATTCCCAAGGAAGAAGAACGGAATTTGCCATAGAAGAAATAACCCCGAACCTTACCAATGCGACCAAAATAAAAACACTGCCTGACATACCGTATATTTATATTTTAGACCCAACCAACCAAAGGTTAGTCATATTTGACAAAGATGGAAAATTGGTAAAACAATATACCTCAAATTCCTTTACTGATCTTAAGGATTTTGCAATTAACTACAAAGCGGAAGACAACAAAACCAATGTTTACCTTCTCAATGGAAATAAAATATATTTAATAGCAATTGATGAATAAATTTGTTTTCTTTTTGTTAAACAAAAAGATCTCCCGAGGGAGATCATGTTATTTTTTTTAAACTTGTTAATTTATCAGCTCTCTTGACAATCTCTGAACTGATATCGTCATTCCCCCATATTATTAAACCATTGTCATCCTTTAAAAACCTGCCTATCTTTTGTCCCTGAAAACTAACCTCCAAAGTAGAGGGATCAAACTCTAACCCCAGATATTCAGCAATATTCCTTCTGGGAATGGGGAGTGTCTCACTAAATTTGATTTCACTAATCATAATCACCTCCTTTTTTGCCGGATGTTAAATAACTTTTACATTTATATTATAAAACCATTATTGCAAGTGGCAATATATTTATCAACAACCGCTCCATATAGAAAAACAGCTCGCAAAGCGAGCTGTTTTTCTGATCTAAAAAAGAAATTATTTCAAAGTAACCTGAGCGCCAGCTTCTTCTAATTTCTTTTTGATCTCCTCTGCCTCTTCTTTAGAAACACCTTCCTTAATTGGCTTAGGAGCTCCATCAACCAATTCTTTAGCCTCCTTTAATCCAAGTTGGGTGATTTCTCTAACAGCCTTAATCACGCCAATCTTGTTATCACCAGCAGCAGTAAGCTCAACAGTAAAGGAAGTCTGCTCAGCTGCTTCCTCTCCGCCGCCAGCGCCGCCAGGAGCTGCTGCTACTGCCACTGGAGCTGATGCCGAGACGCCAAACTTATCTTCTAGTACCTTGACTAATTCTGACAAGTCAAGCACTGACATCTTTTCAATCTCCTCTACAATCTTTTTGAATTTTTCAGGCACTTCAACCTGCTTATCTTCCTGTTTTTCCTCAGCCTGCTCAGCAGCCTGAGTATTTTCTTGCTTTTGTTCTTCAGTCATAGTTTTTAAATTAATAATTAACTTTTAGACTCTTTGATAGCGTTAAGCACATAAACTAAATTGCGCAAATTGCCAGAAAGCACATTGACAAATCCGCTGACAGGGGCTTGGATAGTGCCAACCACTTTGGCCAGCAATTCCGGACGGGAAGGAAGGCTAGCCAAGGCCTTAACCTGTTTATCATCAATAAACCTGCCTTCCAAAATTCCACCTTTGATGGATAATTGTTCATTGGCTTTGGCAAATTTAACCAGTACCTGGGCAGGCGCTACCTCATCACCAAAACCAAAGGCCAAACTAAGGTTTCCTTCTATCCCCTGCTCCAATATTTCCGTGCCCAAACCAGCCTTTTCCAAAGCAAGTTTTAGAAGGCGTTTCTTTGCCATTTTAAGCTCTGCTTCCTGTTCCCTAAGTGTTTTGCGCAACTCTTCGCTTTGATTGACTGTAAGCCCAGAAAAACTGACAAACACCACTGACTTGGCTGCTTGCAGTTTTTCTGTTAAAACTTTTACTTCCTCTTCTTTTTGCTGTCTAGTTTTTGCCATAAATTTGCATCTTAAAACAAAAAATCTGCGACTTTAGCGCAGACACAAAGGCCCTTCGACCTTTAAAAACTTTTGCCTCGATAGGCGGCTGCTAGCCATTAACCTAAAAATAGGACCTATTGTCTGCGGCTAATGAATGTAAATTTACATTACCACAAAACAAATAAATGTCAAGCTGTGGACAAGAAAAAACCGCCTACTCAAGCGGTTTTAGCTAAATACTTTATCAGGCGCAAACCTTATCAATACCTTTTTTAAATACCTAGCTTTATTTTTTACCTGCTGCGGGCAGTCTGCCAAAAAAGTATCAATAAAAATCTCTCCCCTAGCCATTCCTAACTCAGATAACTTTACTGAAAAAATATCTAGATTATCAACTTGTCCAATTAAATAAACATCGCCCTGGTAATGAAAAAATATCCCCTTGTAAACTATCTGGCAATTGTGCTTCTCCAAATACTCTCGCAAAGTCAAATTATCTATTTTAAACATAGCCCCTCCTTTTTGCTAAAGAACTAACACTTTAATCTAACAACAAAAAAATCTACAAGTCAACCAAGATAAATATCCCTAAAATTTAATTCTGACTGAACAAGCGACCGCAACTTCTGTCAGAATTATTTTTATTGATTATCTTCTAAATCACTGCCGCTAGGTTAATAAAAACGGCAGAGAAAAAAACTCTGCCGCGAAAATATTTATAAATTAAATATTATATTAATAAATGCTTGGTTGCTTTTTTGAGTATCAGAAACAATACTCAAACCAAATTTTGCCTGTTTAACCGGAAAAAACAAACCAATTGAAGCAGACAACGGCCCATTGCTTCTGTTAATTTTGGGGCGATACTGCCCTGCCACATACCAAGACAGTCCAGAGGAATTCCACAGCAGAAAACCAGAAAATCTTTTGCCAAATTCAGGATAATTATAATTCTCAACAAACAACCGTTCCCATAAATAATTGATGTTTCCCCTTTCCGCCTTCAAGCCAATAATGAAATAATCATCATTACTGGCAAACAAATGGGCCAACGAAAAGCCATTGTTCAAAAGAGTGTTATAATTATACAGAACTGTTGGCGGTAAATTTGACAAATAAATAGACCCAAACTCGCCTGACACTCCCCGCCAGACATCTCCTGAAATGTTAACCAATGCTGACAAAAAGCTATCTCCGCTTTTGCGCTGGCTCACTCCCAATGTTAAATCGTACCCGGCTGGCTGCGGCAATTGGCCCTGATCAGTATTGGAACGAAAATATTTATTCATATTCGCTCCAAAAAATACAGCGGCATAATCAGAAAACTGCCATCCTCTCATTGCTGCTATTGAAAAATAACTTCGCTCCCGATTTTTCGCCTGTTCCATTTGGGCAACTGTCAAATCCAAATCAATGCCAAAAGGCTGAAACCAAAAATTAGCAATAGCGTTATAACCAAAATAACTGCCATTATTATTGATAACGCTAAAATTTATATCGCTCTTCAGGCCGGCAGTACCATTGCCGCTATATAAAAATGACAAATTGCTATTGCGAGTTAAATCAAATCCAACTACCGAGCCAATCCAAATGTTTTTTTTAGCCGCCAATTTTTGCTGCAGCCGTTCCAATTCGCTTTCCCTGTCACTTATATTAGCTATTTTTTTCTCCAGCTGTTTTTTCTTGTAGAGCAAATATTTTTTGTATTTGCTCTCTTCAACCAC
>WFTD01000086.1 GCA_015485755.1 Patescibacteria group bacterium
GCAATCATCAGCGGTGCCGTCAGAGGAAAGGTTGTTGTTCATATAATCGTTAGCGTCAAGGTCAACCACCTCAAAATCAGCCGCACCGCCAGTGCCGGTGTTATTGCCGACAGATAGATTATTAGTTAAGTTAATAGCTACTCCTGAGTTGCCACAATATCCTTGATAACACATCACTCCATAACCAGCATTATTATACAAAGTGTTATTAGAAACATCTGCGCTCATTACCAGCTGGATGCCCTGGCCATTAATATTATAAAATACATTATTGTATATATAACTGGTCTCAGCAGCGCCAATTGAAGTCCAACCAGTCCAACCAGCGCTGTTGTCAGTTCCGCCAGCGCCATTGCCTATATCGTGAATGATAAGGTTGCGGAAAGTACCAAAGCCGGCCTGAGCTCTGATACCATAAGTGCTTTGGGTAGTAGTTGGAGTAGAGTCATAAATTTCCAGCCATTCTACAATAGTGTAGGGATCGGCCACATCAACAACCGCTGTGGCAGCCAAGCTGTCAGCGTCAATCCGAGCGCCAGTTCCGGCAGTGCCGTTGTGCCGATCAGTTGCAGCTACAGTCAGCCACATATAATGGGTGGCATCGGTAATAGATCCGTCAATTAACACTCCAGCGGTAAAAACAGAGTCATTGTACACCTCGCCTTTTTCAATACTATTTCTAGTTATCAAATCGCCTTCTCTAGCTGTCTCCCATGCCTGAATAGTAGAATAATCCCTAGCATTGGTGCCAATGGTAAAAGTATTTATTGTTTGAGCTCTAACCTCTCCAATTATCCGACGCGACAATTTGCCAAACCATCCCCTCGGCTGGTCAACCAAACTTACTGCTAACCTGGATTTAGCGGGAATAACACTCAGAAATAAATTATTTTTTTTTTGGATAATATTGCCAATAAACAAATGAGTGGCATCCAAAATAGGATTTTCTTGGGTATAATCCCTGATAATCTCCAACTGCTTACTGGTAGCAATTGCTGTGTAGTCAATACCAAAACGAAAACCACCATTTTGAGATTGGCCAACTTTCTTATATTGCTCCCTCTCCTGCCTTGTTAAAGATGGTATCTTAACAATAACAAAATCGCGTTTTTCCATACGTCCCCACGGCCAGCCAGGCGGCTTAATATCAATAATATCGCCGTCTTTGGCATTGGCAACGCCTGATCCTCCCTGTCCAATTTTCACCAAAGCTTCATCATGACTTTTGGGCGTTATCCGGTAAGATATTTGCAAAGGAAAAGACAGGCTGCCTAACTTATCAGGCGGCAGAGACAAAACCAATCCGTCTGCCCTGGTTTGCCACCTCATAATTACGCTATTTCCTTGGCTGTCAATTGCCGTGGCTGGAGTTATAACGAACAAATCTTCATTTGTTTGTTTGTCAAAAATAACCGCCATCACTTCTCCCACGCTATAAAAGCCAACCTGACGGCCGGGAAAATCTACCTTATAACTAAGCTCAATACCATTACTTTTATTTGGCCAGCTAATAGTGGTTTTTAATTGGCTCTTATCAATCGCTACGCTAATATTACGGCCCGCTTTAAAACCGCGAAAAACTAACTCGCCATTGCGCTGCACCGGGGCGGTATAATTAACATCTTCTAGCCAATATTGCCAAAAATTATTCTTATCAAATTTAATATCAAACCCCACCCTGTCAGCCAAAGCTTTGACAGTGGCTCCTTCTCCAGTTATTTGTGTTTTGTCTGAAAACTGATTGTCAGCGGTAGAGGCAGTAGAGGTTGTTTGCTCAAAACCACCATCCTGATCAACAGCTACTGTTGTCGTCTCAATAAAATCAACTTGCAATTCAATTGCGTCCAAAAACAATCTCACTGAATTTTCTGGCGCGCTTCCCTCAATTGAAACCTGCAAATTTTTTATTTCCTCTACTGACAACAAAGGCAATTCAAACTGACTTTTCCAATTATCTTTATTCAACTCCGCCAATACCTGCCAAGAGGAACCATCGGTTGAATACCTGATAGTAACAACTTTATTTAAAGCTGCGCTTGTCTCTTCTTCTGCCTTCCCGCCATAATCAACAAAAGTTGACACAACTTCCTCACTGCCAATCACTTCCTCCCCTGCCTCATTATCACTGCCAAGAGCATCGGCGGTGGTGGAAGATAAGACTGTCTCCGCATAAGCTGGCCGTCCCAAAAAATTATTTTTTACTAAATCAGACCAGCTTTTCTGCCTTCTCCAAAAAACTGTGCTGCTGCTTGACTTGGTTGAAGTAGAAGACAAAAGATCTGCCTGATCGCCATCATCAATTGGCAAACAATCGCTACTGCAGCCTTCTGCCTGATCTTGACTGCTTTTCTCTTCTGTTACTTGCGGCGATGATGAGCTATTTGAATTGCTACTATTTTTATTTGAATTAACACCCACCGTATTTACAGCAGAAGTGCTAGCGGTGCTAGTAGAAATCGTGTCGGTCAAAACAGTTGGGGGAAAGTCAACTGGAGGCTGAGCCTCAACGCTTTTCTCTTTGAGTTGCCAATAAAATTTTAGTTTGACCGAACGCAAATCAACCTCAGCTGGAATAACCCCTCTAAAAGCGCCGCAATAAATATCACTACCTCCGCCCAAATACACTGCCGAATTCTTATAATCCAAACTACTGCTTGCCGCTTTGGGTCCGGCGGCTAAATCAACATTGGTCCAATCGCCCAAACAAGCAGTTGGATAAAAATTAACCTGTTCAGCCCTGCCTTGAAATAAAGACAGGCCAACAACTAAAACAACAACCACTATACCAACAATAACAGCTGCTTTACTGGATCTGTTCATCTGCTTAAGGTTGATAACAGGGCTATCGCCTTGCCTCTTGATATCAAATACAAAAGATTGTCTGGTTGATTTGCGCATAAATATAACAAAACACACTAAAAAGTGCGCCTACAATTAAAATCGGGCTGGCTTGTTGCTCTAATCATGAGGTGGTACTTTTATCTTTGTTCCTGGTTTAAAAGTATAAGGTGGGCGTAAATTATTAGCCCGGGCCAGCAGTTTCCAGCTCACCCCAAAACGATCAGCAATGGAATTGATATCCTCACCTTCTCTGACTTCATACTCAACCCATTTCTCTTTTATCCACCGCCGCTGACGATACAACCGAACTGCTCTGACAATGACAATAATAATAACCAGCAAAACTGCCAGCTCAATCACCGCTGCTGCTGCGCTTGGCCAAACAAAAAAGTAAATGGGCTGGGAAGTCAAAACAGCAAACCCTTTGCCGCTGACAGTGCCAACGCCAGCTTCTGCATTGGGATCATATTTAACAGTCAAGTAAGCTTTGTACCACCCGCCCCAAAAAGGTTTGTCTATCTTAAAATTCCATTCTGATTCTTCTTCGCGCAGGATTGGATATTGCCCGCCAGCCGACGCATAATTTTTGCCAAAAAAATAATCAACTTGTACTTTCACATCACTGTCAATTGATACATTGCCTTTATTCCTCACCTTTGCTTTAGCTAGGTATTGCCCCTTGCTTGGGGTAATATCAAATGAAACAATTTCCAATTCTCTCTTAATCTCCCCTGGAATTAAAACTGCCACTCTCAAACCAGTACGGAAGGTCAAATTAATACCTTGCCGGCTGCTTTGCGCCTTATCTGTCTTTTTTTCCTGAATAACAATACAGCCATTATGCTCGCCCACATCAACACTGGCAGGAGCTTCAATGGAAAAAGGAATAATTTCATTGCTCAACGGAGGCAAGGTAACCTCGTTTTTCTTCAATTTTATCCAACTACCCACATCAGTCTTAGGATCGTTAAATTGAGCGCAAGCGAAAGCTCCTCCTGAAGACACTACCGAGTCAACCGCATACACCATCAAAGTTTTCTCCTCCTCTGTGTTATTTATCACCCTTACTCCATCCTCAACCCTATCGCCTGGGTTTAAAGTAAAGACAAAAATAGATTTAGTGCGAGGATTGTCTGATTTAGGGTAAGCGGGACGACCCCCTACTCCGCCATATTCAACTGCACCTACCACTGCCGGCCACAAAGCAAACAAAGACATAGCCGCCAGCAATGCCATGGCCTTGCCCAAAAATATATTTTTTTTCCTCAAATAAAACACTGGCTGGTCAATAAATAATCAAATTACTAAGAAGCGGTCACAGTCAAAGTTAAATCAATAGTATAGGTATCAGAATCTTGTTCGGCTGGAATTGTTTGGGAAACGCTAAATCCAGTAAAGTACCACCTGCCCACATCAGAAGAGTTGGCGGCAGCTGTCACCAAAGTAATGGAGTCAACACTGCCCTCAACAAAACCGGCTGAAGAACCAAGGGTAATACCAGTAGTATTACAACTAGAACAATCAGTGGTTATAGTTCCAACTGAGGGGTTGATAGTAAGCTGTCCAGCATAACTGTCAGTGTCAGCACCATCACTGCATCCAGCTGGGGTTCCAGCGCCATCATTAAAATCAAACGCCAATGTCCCTGAAGCATTCTGCCAAGTAGCGGTAGTACTGCTAGCTGCAATCGTCAAAGTCCAACCATTATCAGCCGCTCCGGGATTATCAACATATATCCTCTCTGTGTTGCTGCCAAATGTTCCGCTGCTAGTCTGGCAATCAAATGATACAGTGACACTGCTCATTGCCACAGAAGGATTGGCAACTGAATTGCGGCTTGCATCTCTAATATCAGTGGTTAATGTGCCGGGGTTGATTGTTTGGCTAAATTGGGATTGAGGCGCGGCTTGAACATACACAGCAACTAATAAAATAATGGCTGCCGCTCCTATCCCTATTTTATTTGCTGTTTTCATAATGTTTTTATTAAGATTATTAATAAAATATTTATCCACATTATTATATTATTATACAAAATATAACAGGCTTTCACAACAAAACTTGCTTTATTTGGCAAGGCATGCTACCCTTAAGCCCAGTAAGTCTTCTTTAAGTGTACTTTTATACCTTAAGAATCAGGTCGGACTTACATGACCTAATCAACAAACTTTGCGTCTATAATATGGAAAATAATAACAAATTGTTTGTTGGTAATATTGAATTCAGCGTAACTGAAGAGCAATTGGCTCAATTCTTTGCCACTTCCGGCACAGTCGTTTCAGCTAAAATTATTACCAACTCAGCTACAGGACGCTCCAAAGGATTTGGGTTTGTGGAGATGAGCTCAGCTGACGAAGCAGCAAATGCCATCAACACTCTTGACGGACAAGAGCTTAATGGCCGCCCTATTGCGGTGAAAAAAGCTCGTCCAATGAGAGACCGATCTTTTCGAGCTTAAGAATTGCCCCGCTTCAAGCGGGGTGATTTTTATAATAACAAAAACCACCATTTGCAAATGGTGGTTTTTGTGGTGGGCCGTGCAGGGATCGAACCTGCGACGCCCAGGTTAAAAGCCTGGCGCTCTACCACTGAGCTAACGGCCCAAAGGATTAATATAATCTAAATGTAAATACTCACAATATTTTAAAAAAACTAAACTAAAGGAATGGCTAAGTGGTCCACTGCTTGCCCTGACCTTGTGTCAGGGAGCTAACGGCCCAAAGGATTAATTATAATACAACTGATAAACAACAACTATTTCTATATTCTAAATCTTACCCAGCATATAGTTTTAACCCAAAGCTCCACTTTAAGTGAACTTTTTTGTTTGATTGGGTTGTAAAAGTTTTATGATGGTGTTTATTTGACAGATTGACAACTATTTTAATACAAAAACTAACAGTCAAAACTATGTGCTGGACTAAATTCTAACTTCCAAAACAACTAGCCCATAATATAACAAAAAAATTTTTCTTTGGCAAGGGTAATAAAAAAAATAGACAATATTCAAGCTATAGTCAACTTTTTTGTCCTATCTTGAACTGCAATTAGTATTAAGATTTGTCAATATTAACCACTCCAAAATTATCTACCCAATAAGGTATTGCTTTTGATAGTAAACTCCTTAAGCTACTTACTGATTGCTAGCACAACACTGACTAGCAGGCTTGCCTGAACCGCAACTGCAAGCAGCTTCCATTTTTTGCCCCTGGCAGCACTGCTCTTGGTTGTCAGAGGTGCGGCCACAATGAGGGCATACATACTGTTCTGCCATATATTTAATTTAAATTAACCATTCAATAAACGACCTTTGTGTTGTTAGTATATATCATTTATATAAGAAATAAAAGACTCCCATTCAAGGGAGTCTGTATTGCCAACCTTTTTTTTGTAAAAAAGACAAAAAATCATCAAATAAATAACTGGGGACTCTGATGGTATTTTTCCCGGCTGGCAGAACACTGCGGCGATATTTGCCATTCAGCAATTTAAATAAATAATAATTGCCAAAACCAGAAACAACATCTCTCAAAGCAGTAGCTTGGGGAAGTAATACTTCTACCTCGTAACACTCAGTAAAAACTAAATGACTCCCAGAGGCAGAAAAATATTCAAGCCAATTTGTCTGCTCAACAATAAATTTTATTGCCAAAATATTAAAGAAATAAACAGAAGTCTCGGCCGGCAAACGCATACCAAAATATTTGTCATGGCCATTTCTTTTGATATACCGATCCAAACCGCTCTCGCCCATGTTATAAGCAGCTGCCACCAACGGCCAATTATTATTGTACTTACCCCCCAAATAACGCAAATACCGAATGGCCGCCTCAGTTGATAATATCGGATCAAACCTCTCATCAATCCACCAATTAACTTTCAGCCCATAACGCCTGGCTGTAGCTCTGCGAAATTGCCACATCCCTTTGGCTTGGGCGGATGACACAGCGGCAGGATCCAAAAAGCTCTCTGCTATTGCCATATAGAAAAAATCAGGGTGAAATTTTTTTGCTGTCAAAACCGGCTCTATCAATGGCCGCCACTCTTGCATTCTTTTGTTCATTATCAGCAACAACTCGCGCCTGCTTAAATACACAACCCTCTCAAACAACCTGGCCTTGCTGACTCTATCCAAAACAATCAAACTATCAGCAAAATACAAACTGTCAGGCAAATTTATCCGCTTCAAAAAATAATACTCAAAATACCCCTCCCTCTGCTGTCGCAATGAGTCTTCAACCGCCTGCAGCCTTTCCTTTATTTGTTGGTATTTGTGTTCCTTGCGTTCGCTTTTCTGCCAAATAACTATTGCCACAATAAACACTAAAAATATCTTGATAAATAAAGGCCAAAAATACTTGCGCATAATTCCCTCCTTTGATTGTTAAAGTTCTTTGTTTATTTTACATACCTTAACTAAAATTGCTGTTTATGACAAGTGGATTAAATCTGTAAAAGATTTTCTTGCCTATCTGCAATATTTTAACTAAAATAGTAATACTAATTTATCCAAAATATGGACAAACTTATTGAAAAATTACCTCCGCAGAATATTGAAGCGGAAATAAATGTGCTCGGATCATTGCTAATTGATAGCGACGCCTTTACCAGAATCGCTGACATTATCACCCCTGAAGACTTTTACAAAGAATTTCATCAAGATATTTTTGCCGCAATGACTGAACTTTATAGCGAACATGAACCAATTGATCTGGTAAGTTTAAGCAATAAACTTTCTGAAAAAAAACTACTGGAAAAAGTCGGGGGCAGGTCTTATCTAGCTGAACTGGCTAATGCAGTTGTAAGCTCAGCTAATATTGTTGCTTACGCTGAAATCATTCAAAAAAAAGCCGCTTTGCGCAAGCTTATCAAAGCGGCTCAAGAAATAGCGGCTCTAGGCTTTCAAGAAGACACCAAAGTGGAAAACCTGCTAGATGAAGCCGAACAGAAAATATTCCAAATATCCCAAAAACACCTCAAACAAAACTTTATCTCTGTTAAATCATTGCTTGATGGAACCTTTGAAAGAATTGACGACCTTCATCGCGACGGCGGCAAGGTTAGAGGTCTGCCAACTGGTTTTTATGATCTGGACAACAAATTAGCTGGCCTGCAACCGGCTGATCTAATAATTCTGGCAGCCAGACCGTCAATGGGTAAAACAACCTTTGCCCTTGACATTGCCAGACAAGTAGCCAAAAATAACCACCCCGTTGGAATTTTTTCCTTGGAAATGAGCAAAGAAATGTTAGTAGATAGAATGATATGCGCTGAAGCTGGGGTTGATCTATGGCGAATGCGAACCGGCAGGCTAAGCGAACAAGAGGATGATTTTACCAAAATCGGCCATGCTATGGCTGTTTTAGCTGAAGCGCCTATTTTTATTGATGATTCAGCTTCAGCCAATATAATGGAAGTCAGGACAAAAGCTAGGCGGCTGAAAGCAGAGCACGGCCTTGATC
>WFTD01000087.1 GCA_015485755.1 Patescibacteria group bacterium
ACAATCATCAGCGACCGCATCAGGGCATTAATGGAGATACTCCTGTTTCCTTCTTTAAGAAACTGTCAACGAATTAGTTGACATCTACAGGAATGACAATTACCACCTACCATCTACTATCTACTTTCTACCACCTACCAATTACCCCCACCATTTACTAATTATTGATTTATATATTATAATTCCACCCAGCGCATAGTTTTGACTTAAAAAAGGGTATAAGCAATAATTACAAAAACCAATCCATCAAGAAAATATTCTAATTATCAACTACTTTCTACCAACTGCAATTATTAGTTTTAGGTCAAAGCTATGCATTGGATTGTATTCTATATTCTAAATTCTAGATTCTAAATTTATGATCGGTATTTTTGATTCAGGTATTGGCGGGCTAACAGTGCTCAAAGAAGTAAAGCGAGCGCTGCCTGGTTATGATTTAGTTTATTTTGGCGATACTGCTCGCCTGCCTTATGGCAATAAATCAGCCGAACTGATCAGGCAGTACGCTTTGGAGGATGCTGAATTTTTGCTTGAGCAGGGAGCGCAAATCATAGTAGTTGCCTGCAACAGCGCCTCAGCTGTAGCCCTTGATTTTTTGCAGGAAAAAATTAATGTTCCTATTTTTGGGGTGATAAAGCCAGCAGTAAAAGAAGCACTGCAAGCAACTAAAAACGGCCGTATTGGCGTGATTGGCACGCGGGCAACGGTAAACTCCAAAGTTTATGAACGAGAAATAATGTCGCAGCTTTCAGAAAGTAAAGAGGAGGCAGTAGATGATTTGAAAATTCCTGCTTTTATGCGTCAGGGCAAAAAAGCAGCCGGCGGCAGCAGAAAAATTGAGGTATTCAGCCAAGCAGCGCCTTTGCTTGTGCCTTTGATTGAGGAAGGTTATGCCAAAAAAGGGGAGACCAAGCGGATTTTAAAACGCTATCTGTTGCCGCTCAAAATGAAGCAGGTTGACACTTTGATTTTAGGCTGTACTCATTACCCCCTTATCAAAGATATTATTCAGGACAAATTCCGCCGGGCAAAATTGATAGATCCAGCACTCGGCGTAGCGCAGGAACTTAAGAAGTTTTTGCAACAAAATCCAGAGCTTGACAGGTCTTTAAGTAAAAGAGGACAGGAAAAATTTTTTGT
Organism: Patescibacteria group bacterium; assembly: GCA_015485755.1. Taxonomy (GTDB): domain Bacteria; phylum Patescibacteriota; class Patescibacteriia; order S139-126; family S139-126; genus S139-126. Next base: position 1,141 of record WFTD01000087.1, read on the forward strand.
CTCTGACTTAACTGAGCACACTGAAGATATTGCCCGTTTGTTTTTGGGAAGAAAGGTAAAATTAAATAAAATATAGGATAGCTACTCTTAGGTCCTGACAAGATTTTCAATATATGCTAGCCTAGAATTACACGCGCGTGATCCGTTCTTTTTTATTTTAACTCCAACACCCCAACACCTAAAAAAAGGAGGTGTAATGCATCGCCCTAATTTAATTTTTTACTATGATTTTTTCGGCGATGCGGGGGTGCAGCCTGACAACCGAACTTGGATTTATCGTCGTCGCCATTGGGCGACAGTGAATCCGCCATTTGGCTAGCACCACCCCTGAATTTATTTTAAATTTTCCCCGGGTCGAGTAGCCTTTAAGGCTCCTCTCTTTTTTATTTATTTTTTAAGTAAAACTATGTGCTGAGCTAACCACCAGCTGCTCTCTACTAACTATCCCCCTACTAACTACCAAATTCTATATTCTAAATTCTATATTCAATATTCTAAATTTATACATTCGCACATTCGTACGAATGTCCCAACGAGAGATTGATTAAAGAGGGGAGGCGGTGGTTGTACAAATTTTGTGTGCACTGCCTTTGGGTTTGTTTGGTTTTTTGTGGTATAATAGGTAAAGTAAGATCTGCTTTTTCCTGTTTTATTTATGGCCAAAAGAAAAAAAAGGCAAAGCCCGAAGTGGCGTTTTAATTTTGCAGACAATTTTTCCCTTGACCCTGAAACCAAACATTCAATCAGAGTGATTTTTTTGTTGGTGGCAGCAGCTATCTTGATTTTATCTTTGTTTTCTTTGGCCGGGCCTGTAGGCGAAAAATTAAGATTAGGGCTAATCGTCCTTTTTGGCAAAGCTTATTTTATTTATCCGTTTGTTTTGTTTGGCTGGGGGCTTTTGCTGGCTGCCAAAAATAAGATTTCTATTTCTCCAGCCAATTACCTGGGAGCGGTTGTTTTGTTTTTGGCTTTGCAGGGACTACTTCATGCCCGGCCTGAGCCCTGGCCGCTTTCTTGGGAGTTTTTTAAGCAGGGCTTAGGGGGCGGATATGTAGGCTGGTTTGTCTCCACACCTTTGCTTAAAGTTTTGGGATTTTGGGCGGCAATCATCTTGCTGGTTGCTTTGCTTTTGACTGGCATATTTTTGACCTTTAACACTTCCCTGCAAGCTTTGTTTTCTTGGTTGTCATACCCTGCTTATATAAAAAATAAAATATTGGAATGGAAAGAAAGACGCAGCTTAGACCAACCAGCTGATGATTATGATAGTTATGCCGGTGAGACAGAAGAGGCGGAGGATGAACCAGAAGAAGATTTGGAGGTAGAGCATGAGGTTGAAGAAGAAAGTGAAGTTGATTTTTCTAGCCAGGATTTAACTGATGATACCAAGCAGTTGGATATGGGAATCAAAACCAAGAGACGAACAAAAATAGACATTCCTCTGCATTTGCTTGATGGCAGTCGCTCCAAACCAACTAGTGGAGATGTGATGGCTAACAAAGAAAAGATTAGAAAAACTTTGCAGAATTTTGGCATTGAGGTAGAAATGGGCGAGGTTAGCGTGGGGCCTACTGTAACTCAATACACTTTGCGGCCAGCCGAAGGAGTAAAATTGTCTGCTATTACGGCTTTGCAAAATGACTTGGCTTTGGCCTTGGCAGCTCATCCGATCCGAATTGAAGCTCCAATCCCAGGCAAGGCGCTGGTAGGAATAGAGGTTCCCAACCAGTCAATTGCCACTGTGGCGCTCAAGGATATTATTGGCAGCCGTGAATTTGCTCAGCGCAAGTCAAATTTAACTATTGGTTTAGGAAAAGATGTGGCTGGCAAGGTTTGGTTGGCTGATCTTGCTACTATGCCGCACCTTTTGATTGCTGGCGCTACTGGCAGCGGTAAGTCGGTTTGTATCAATACTTTAATTTTGAGCTTACTTTACCAAAACAGCCCTGATGATTTAAAGTTTATTTTGGTTGATCCTAAACGAGTAGAGCTTAGTTTGTATGACAGCCTGCCTTATTTGCTTACTCCAGTTATTACTGATGCTCAAAAAACTATCAATGCCTTGAAATGGCTCTTGGCTGAGATGGACAGCCGTTATCAAAAGTTATCGTCCATATCGCAACGCAATATTGTTGGTTATAATAAAGTTAGCGAGGAAAAGATGCCTTATATTGTATTAATTATTGATGAGTTGGCTGACCTTATGTCAGTGGCAGCAGCAGAAGTGGAAGGGGCAATTATCAGGTTGGCGCAAATGGCTCGAGCTGTAGGAATTCATTTGGTACTGGCAACTCAACGTCCTTCAGTTGATGTTATAACTGGACTAATCAAAGCCAATATAACATCTCGTATTGCTTTTGCGGTTGCATCCCAGACTGATTCGCGCACGATTTTGGATGCGGCTGGCGCAGAAAAATTGTTAGGCCGCGGAGATATGCTTTATACATCAGCTCAATTGTCCAAACCAAAAAGACTGCAGGGCGCGTTTGTATCAGAAGCTGAAATTCAAAGAGTGGTAGCATATATCAAAAAAGTGGGAGGAGAGGTTGACTACAATGAGGAAGTAACAGCCAAAACAACTTCAGCTGTTAATGCGGTTGATGGTCAGGGCGATGATCCTTTATTGGAGGAAGCTGAACGGCTGGTTATTCAAGCAGGCAAAGCTTCCGCTTCTTATTTGCAGAGGCGTTTGCGAGTTGGCTATGCCCGCGCTGCTAGATTGATTGATTTGCTTGAGGCCAAGGGGATTGTTGGTCCAGCCGATGGCGCTAAACCAAGAGAAGTTTTGGTTTCCCCTGAGGAATTAACAGAGGAAACAGAAGAAGATAACAACAACCATTATGATGAATAATATTTCTGTATCCATTTGGAAAAAAAGAAGATTGGAAAACAATAGCATTTCAAGTTTTTATGTTGCCAATCCAGTTGGCATTGGCGAACTTTTGCGCCAACAGCGGGAAGATTTGGGCTTAAGCCTGGAACAAGTTAGCAAAAGAACATTGATCCATCGACGGTATCTTGAGGCCTTGGAGGCAGAGAGGTGGGATCAGCTTCCGGGCAAAGTTTATGCCCAAAACTTTCTTAAGCGTTATGCGCAGGAACTTAATATAGACAGTGAGGGGATAGTAAAAGTTTTTCAAAAACAAACAAATGGTTTATTAACAGACAGCCACAATAAGTTACAGCCAGCGTTGCCATTGCCACAAAAGCATTTTTGGGACATACCAAGGTTGATTAAGGCCAGCATTTTGACGGTTGTTATTATTTCTTTTGTGGCTTATTTGATTTATAGCATTTACAGCTTTGTAAGCCCTCCGCAACTGGCTATTAGCTCTCCCCAAAATAGACAGATAATAGTATCATCTCCTCAAGTTGTAGTGAAGGGGGTCACTGAGCCAGAGGCGGAAGTGAGGATAAATGGCCAACGAGTTCCTATACTTGAAGGGAGGTTTGAGGAAGTAATTGATTTGCAAAGAGGTCTTAATACAATTACAATAAGAGCAAAGAAAAAATATTCCAAACCACGGGTAGAAAGGTTTTTGGTCGTGTGGACGGAAGAGTCAATTTCTAAAAACAATTAAAAATAATATATGCCTGACAAAAATAACAATTCAACTGATAACAAGTTGCAAGCTGCTCAAGCCGCGATCGACCAAATTAAGCAGAAATACGGCGAGGGATCAATTATGAAATTTGGCGAAGCTAAGATCTTGGAAATAGAAGCTATCCCTACTGGTTGCCTATCTTTGGATATTGCTTTGGGTATTGGCGGCGTTCCGCGTGGCAGGATTGTTGAGGTTTTTGGTCCAGAGGCATCTGGTAAAACTACTTTAGCTCAACATATTGTGGCCGAAGTGCAAAAGCGTGGCGGGATTGCTGCTTTTGTTGACGCTGAGCACGCTCTTGATCCTGACTATGCCCGGCGGATTGGTGTTAATGTAGATGAACTTTTGATTTCTCAACCTGATACCGGCGAGCAAGCATTAGAAATAGTTGAAACTTTGGTGCGTTCCAATGGGGTAGATGTGATCGTGGTTGATTCAGTGGCGGCGCTTGTGCCCAAAGCTGAGATTGAGGGTGAGATGGGTGATCAGCATATGGGACTGCAGGCGCGGCTAATGTCCCAAGCTCTGCGCAAACTGGCTGGTATTATTGCCAAAACTAGAACGGTGGTTATTTTTATCAATCAAACCCGCATGAAGATTGGCGTTTTCTTTGGCAATCCTGAAACTACCACTGGCGGCACCGCTCTTAAGTTTTACTCCTCAGTGCGGATTGAGGTAAGGCGTTCAGCCCAGATTAAAAAGGGTGATAAAATAATCGGCAATCGCGTCAAAGTTAAAGTAGTAAAAAACAAAGTAGCTGCTCCTTTCCGTACCACTGAGTTTGATATTATGTACAATGAGGGCATTTCTCGGGCTGGTGATATGTTGGATACTGGCGTGCAGTGGGGCGTGGTCACCAAATCAGGCAATACTTACTCTTTTGGCGAGGAAAAATTAGGCGTTGGCAGAGAAGCGGCTAAACAATACCTCAAAGAACATCCCAAACTAATGGACAAAATTTATAAGGAAGTTTGGAAGGCGGTCAAAGCCAAACGTCAGGAAGAGAATAAATAATTATAAACAAGGGTTTTAGTTGGGTATATTTGCAAAAAATAACCATATAGATAGACTTGATTTGGGTAAAGTTTATAGCAATGGAAAATATTATTTGGTGTTTAGATAACAATTATCTCCGGAGTTTTCTCCGGAGATTTTTACTACCTTATCAGGAAACCCCACACGATTGAGCTTGGTGAATCACCAAGCGAATGAGTGTGGGGATGAATGTCATAGCACACATAGTGTGCTATGATGTTAGCATGAGAATTCGCCGTTTGAACCATAGCGTTTATCAAATTCAATACCATTTGGTATGGGGAACTAAATATCGTCGTAAATTTCTTAAGCATTATGTCAGAAAGGAGTTGATCAGGTCTTTATACCAAATACAAAGAAAATACCCTGATTGGTATTTTCATAAAATAAACACTGGTGAAGATCATGTACATCTATTGATAGAAATACCGCCTAAATACAGCATATCCAAGGTTGTCCAGGTGTTAAAAAGTGTAACCAGCGCTCATATTCTAAAAAAGTTTAAATTCATTAGACATATCTATCGCAATAATATCGCCAACAACAAATCAGGCGTTTGGAGCGTGGGATATTTTGTCTCTACCGTTGGTCTCAATGAAGAGCAAATCAAAAAATATATAGACAACCAAAACAAATATGATCTTGGCTTTGATATTTCTAGCGAATTCTCATGAGTAGCGGAGCAAAGGAAACCCCGTATGATAAAACTCCCAATTTATTGGGAGTTTTTGAATACGGGGAGGACGTCATTTAATAAATGGCATATTAGGCGCCTTTACCCTTAACCTTGCTTAGATATCTTATAGGTACTTTCGTACGAATGTGCGAATAATTTTGGGCGGTTTGCTTTTTGTTGTTAGTGAT
>WFTD01000088.1 GCA_015485755.1 Patescibacteria group bacterium
ATATAATTTTTACAATTTAACCCAATTTATGAAATTGAGCCCTTGTCCTCCTTTGGGCCTGGCGCCATGATTCCTTGTATTTAGCTAAAATATCAGCGCGGCTAGGAAGGGTATTCAAAAAATTGCGAGTGCTATTTTTGAATTTATCCAGCATCTGCCTATTGACCACTACCAACTTCATCATTCGGGTTAAATCTTCGCTGTCTTTTACTACCAAACCATTCACACCATCTTTAACTACCTTTTGAGCAACTCCGACTGGCGTGGTAATAACTGGCAAACGACAGGATAAAGCCTCAAGCAAAGCCAAACCATACCCTTCTTCCTTTGAATTCTGCACAAAACAATCAGCTGATCTATAATATTCAACCAAATTATCCTGCCAACCAACAAACTCCACTCTTTTATCAAGCCCTAATTCATGCGCCAAAGCCCGCAACCTGCCTTCCTCCTTTCCCTCTCCCACTATCACCAGCCGAACCTTTTGCCCTTCATAAACAAGCGGGGCAAAAGCGCGGATAATTTCACCAATCTGTTTGATTGGAGCCAATCTGCCAACAACCAAAAAAACAAAATCATCTTTCCATCTCTGTTGGCGTAGTTTTCCTGAAAATGGCCTATTTTTCCACTCCTGCCAATCAAAATAAATAGGCATCTCAACAATAATATCCTTATCAACGCCAAATTGACTAGCCAGCCTGTCTTTCAAATCTTTGCCTACAACTCGCACTGAATCAGCTTGGGCCAAATTGAGCCGAGCCAAAAAACGGCGATACCAATTAAACTTTTCTATGCCATGGACTTGAATTTCCAAACCTAATTGAAACTGGTATTTTAATCTCACCCCCACCCTGGCCAAAAAATAAATATCTTGAACCGAAACCACATCAAACTGGCCCTGTCTTGCAATTTTTTCAGCCAATCTGTCCAAATAAAACAATTGGGCTCCTTTAATAGCCCCACCACTGCCATAAACCTCAAGTTTTCCCTGTCTTATTTGCTTTTTGCTTCTGCTGGGCACAATCACCACATATCTTTCAACCAGATCAGCGTATTCAAGCGCCCGCTTAAACACAGCTGATGTTTGGTCTAATATTTTTTGATCAAGCCCCAAAACTAAAATATGCATACTACATCCCGCTTAATATTTGCCAATGTTTTTGTATAACACCAGGCCATGACCAACGCCAATCAATTTTGCCTACAAGCTCAATCAACTCTTTCCTCTTCTCATAATCATCAAACCATTTTAATTTCTGAGCCAGCTCATCAGCCTCAAAAGGATCTATCAATAATTGAGATGGTATGGCAAACGGCAGAAAATTATATTCAGTCACAAAAAAAGGGAATTTTCTCACTACAGCTTCACCAATAATATTGGGTGATATATCTGTCAAACTAGGCAAAACCAGTCCCCGTCCCTGCTCCAACCGTTGCCACAATTCACTCTGTTCCAGTGGCGCTAGCCATTCAACTTGACTGTCTATACCCAGCTGTTTGGCCAAATCCTGCAAACGCTTAAGTTGAGGGCCCTCGCCAACAATCACCAGACGAAAGTGGCTAAGTTTTGACAAAGAAAAAGCTTTGAGCAAAAAATCTACATTTTTTACAGCCGACAGCCTGCCTGCATAAAAAATTTCTGGACGGTGGCCAAATGACAAAGACTTAACTGAAGGCAATGGATTATAAATAGTTATAGCTCTACTCTCAGGCAAATCGTAATTTTTTATCCAAATATTCTTTAACTGTCTGGCATTAAAAATAACCCTCTTTGCCCCTCTGCTTATTATTTTAACCACATAAAATAGCCAATACTTTTGCCTGTATAACCTCTTTTTATAAAAATCTTCTAGCGTTATCTTTTGGCTAGTTTGTTCCAATAACTTTTCCCAAACAACATCACCGCTAACCCGCAAAAAATAAGGACGGCGGTAGATCCTGGTTATCAACCAAACCAACCACCCTACTGATAATGTATCAGTTAAATAAATCAAATCATGGTTTCTAATTTCAGACCACAACTTTTTGCCGTACTGCCAATAGTTGTTAAATTTGCCTGGCTGGCGCTGAATTCTTTTTACTGCAAAGGAGAAATTCTTGTCAAAATCATAACTAACTCTGTCGCTATAACAAACCACGGTCACCTGGCCGCCCGTCTTGGCTAATCCTTCGGCTAAATTTTTAACATAAGTAGAATGGCCTCCTACCTCCGGCACAAATATTCCTGTAGCAATTAATATCTTCATTTTATTTTTTATTTAACTGCCAAAAAATTTCTCCCATATTTTTGGCCACATTGTCCCAGCTATACTTTTCCCTGACCAAAGCCGCTCCGGCGTGGATAAAACGCTGACGCAAAGCTTCATTTTCAACTGCCTCTTTTATTTTAGCAGCAATATCACGAGGATTACCCGTCTCTGCCAGCAGCCCATTCTCCCTATTTTTGATTATATCAACAATACCACCAACCGGTGTAGCTACGACCGGCACCCTCATTGCCATTGCTTCCAAAAAAACATTACCAAGTCCCTCGCTCAAAGAAGGGCGGCAAAAAACATCAGCCCTAGCATAATAAGCTGGCAAATGATGATGCGACACCTGTCCCAAAAAATGCACTCTCCTGTCCAATTTTAACCTACAGGCTAGCCTTTGCAAGGACTGGCGCAACGGCCCTTCGCCGACAACAACCAAATGATAATCATCAGGCAAAAAAGCCAAAGCTTTGATAAGAAATTTCAAGCCGTTTTTCTTTACTAACCTAGAAACAGTCAAAATAACCTTTGCTTGAGGCGGCAAAGACAATGATTTGTCCAGCAAAATTGAATCCATCTGCTGCCAGGACAAATCAATCCCGTTAGGGACAATTTTGAGAGCGCCCTTGTAACCATAACTCCTAACCATTTGAGCTAAATAAGAACTGATTACTTGGATAAAATCAGCCTCTTTGTAAATACGCTTAAACCATGACCGCCACCACCATGTCCTCAATAGCCAAAACCAACGGCTGTCACCGCTTTGTTCAGTCAACAAATATTTTACTTGAGGAAATCTGCGCTTAAACAGCCAAGCCGCCAGCCCGCCATGACTACCCATTATACCCCAAACTATCTGATATTTTTTTTTGCTGTGCAAACTGCTTGCCAATTTTAAAGCTTGCCAAAAATAAGAATATTTGCCCCAGATTCTGCCTGGCACCCGATGCACTGGAATACCCTCAATAAATTCAAAGTCAGGCAAAGATCGGTCAAATTTATAAGTAATAACCTCAAATTCAAACTGTCCCCGCAAACGCTTGCTGATCTCCTGCACAGCAATCTCAGCGCCGCCAATATAAGGATGATAAGCTAAACTAAAAATTAAAACTTTGGTTTTATCTGTCTGCATCAAAATTGGTTTGATTGTGTTATAATTTATTATGTAATTATTTAGCTGACAGCGTCAAGTTAAAATATGCCAGCAAACAAACCAACTATTTTGTATTTAATTACCCAATCTGAACTCGGCGGAGCCCAGCTCTATGTGTATAACTTAGCCAAATATTTGCAATCTGACTTTGATATTCAAGTTGGCAGCGGCGGGCAGGCAAACGATTGGCTGCCGCACCAATTAAAGAACATTGGGGTCAAATGGCTGCCGATCAAACATCTAAAAAGACCGCTATCGCCTTTGTCTGACTTGAAGTCATATTGGGAAATAAAAAAACTAATCAACAAAACTAAACCTGACATCATTCACTTAAATAGTTCCAAGATAAGCATTTTGGGGTCACTTGCCCCCAAAAAAAACAGTAAAATTATTTATACCGCGCATGGCTGGGTGTTTAATGAACCTTTGCCTGCGCTACTGAAAAATTTTTATTTAGCCATTGAAAAAATAACTGCCCGCCGCAAGGACAAAATTATTTGTGTATCTGAATTTGACCGACAAACAGCCCTGCAAGCAAACTTTGATCCGGCCAAACTTACCACTATAACAAACGGAATAGACACTTCCTTGCCTGTCCAATCTTCCCCAGATAAAAAACAAGAGATCTTGGAGAAATTAAAACTTCCTGCCAGCTCCAAACTAATTGGAACAATTGCCAATCTTTATCCTGCAAAAAACCTCACCCGCCTAATCCAAGCAGCAGCATTGCTCAAAGCCAGTCACCCCCATCTAGTTTTTGTCAT
>WFTD01000089.1 GCA_015485755.1 Patescibacteria group bacterium
CAACATACAAGGTGTTAGTATCAACCACTAAATCTGAAGCTAATGTGGTTGTAGCATAAACATCCAAAGTAGATGATGCTGAAACAGCTCCTGCTGAAGTTACAGTAAAATTATTACCAACATCAAAAGTGGCGATTGGATTGTTTGTTCTAATCCCCAACCGATTGTTAGTATCATCCCAGTAGAAGTTGGCATTATCTTGTGTTAAGCCACTTGCGCCTTGGAAAACTACACTGCCTTGGGTGAACTGAGGATTGAGGTAACCAGCAACGGTAAGGTTGCCATCAGCATACAAAGTGCCATCAACCTCTAGATCGCCGGTGATGTAAGCTGACCTACTATAATTAAGGGGGGGTATTGATGAAGGGGTTTGATTTCCTACGTTGAGCAAAACCATAGGAGTAGTGGTGGCAATACCAACATACCCTCTATAATCTATCCTCATTCTCTCTTGTTCAGGTTTGTAACCCCCTGTGCGGAAAGTTATATTATTCAAACCTCCATTGGCAACATCACCATTTGATATAAAAGTCAAATCCAATCCACTGCTTGCAGCAAAACTCATTGAATTAGCCAGCGAAGGATTGGAAGCAGAAGGATATTGAGGTCCGCTAACCTGCAAAGCGCCATACAACCCACTAGAATTGTATACTCTGATAGCAGCCGCTCCTTCAGAAGAAGTATTTTCTACTTTTAGGATTGTCCTGCCAGCAGAAGAAGCTCCCGCTCCAGTTATAAAAGCTGCTACATCATTGGTATTGGTAGCGTCAAACTTTATTTTAAATTGGCCATCAAGCGTAAGGGTATTACTAGGAGTAGTTGTACCCACCCCCACTCTATTATTAATAGAATCAACATACAAAGTTCCTGAGTCAAAATTTACATCCCCGGCAATGGTGGAGGTGGCCGTACCTGAAACAAACAACTGCCCCTGCACTGTAAAATTGTCACCTACAACAAACTCCGGACTAGAGCCAACTGCATCAAAGGTCACTCCCCCTGCTGAGGAAACCTTAATATCAAAATAGTTAGAACTATTATAGCCAATTGTCAGCTGGGTAGCGGTGGCGGAAATTATCTTCACCTGCCCGGCAGGGGTAAGATTGATATCACCAGAAACAGTGGTTTGCAATGTTAAACCATTGGCAGCTTGGATAGCTGGAGCTGAAACGCCAAATTGCAAATTGCCGCTGCTATTTAGAGCTACCACTTGATTGGCAACCGGAGTGGTAGAAGCATGATAACCATCTACAGTATCAGCATTTTTGGCATAGCCTGCGCTGGTAATCCGCTGGCGGGGAGACAATACCTCACCATCAGAAAAATCAGATTGAGAAGCAACTTCCACCTGCAAATAATACGCATCGCTATTGAAATCCAAAGTCAAAGCGTCTCCCCCAGCCGAAGTATCACCGATGTTAGCATTAAAAACGCCATAACGGACCTCAAGAGTCATTGTGGTCGGCGTAGCGGACGGCCAAAGCCTATTGCCGCCCGTAGGAGCATCCCAAATAGAAAAACGAAAATAATAATTCGTCCCAGTCCCTCCCAATAAATTTCCTGAGGCGTCATACAATCTGCCTTGATAAGAAATAATTTCCGGAACGCCTGGAGCCGCATCAACCCTGCCAATGCCAATCAAAACTGCAATACCAAGAACAGCAACAGCAATTGCTACAAACTTCATTATTTTATTGGCAAAATATTGCGCCATTATTGAAAAAATTAGGGAACAAATGGAATTTTAACCTGTTTATTATCTTGAAAACTTACTTGCAAATTGTTGTCTATTTGACTAGTCGCCTTGTCAGAACTCATAAAAAACAGCCAAGAAAATATAAACACTACCAAAACAAATGACCAAATAAAAGATTTTACCAATATATGCATTGGCGGAAAAGATAATGTTTTTATCTTGTAACTAAAACGTAAATAATGCTCCCGCAAACGATTTTTTGCCCCTTGGTTAATCTCTTGATGCTTCCTTTGCTGTAAGTATCTATTGATCTCCTCTTCTGTGGTCATCCAGGCGACATTCAAATACACTTTTTTACCATAAATTTTCCCTTGTCTAATCAATTGTCCTAAATAATCAGCTGAATACCCTGACATTCTAGCCGCCTCCTTCAAAGTTATGTATTTTTTAGGTTTTAAAAATTTCATTTTTGCATAATCTCGAGGGTCGAGATTGAATTTTTATAATTTTTTTCCCCTTTTTAACAAAGGGGTATTGCCGACTCTAAATTGAAAAATTATTTATCTGCAATCACAGCAAAATAAATATTTAAATTTACCTTAAATCTTAAATT